>CALBAF010000533.1 GCA_937926415.1 uncultured Actinomyces sp. | reverse complement strand
GAGCTGCTGGGCAGCCGACGCCACGGGGTTCGGCGCTCGCCTCATGCCAGCACCCCCCGGGCGCTCTCCAGGGCCGCGGCCAGCCTGTCGATGAGAACCTTGTCGGAAGCACGGTCGAGGCTCGCGCTCACCGGGGCGACGACATCCGACAGCGACTCGCCGGCCAGGCGTTCGAGCGCCGCACGAGCCTGCTCAGCCAGCGAGCGAACCGTGCGCTCGCCGAAATAGGCTTCCAGGATTGTCTGCGACAGGGCGGCCGATGCGCCGGCGATACCAACTTCAACACCGGTGAGACCGCCGGTCATCGTAAAGGCGGTCACCATCAGTGACACCGTCACGACGTTGATACCGCCTGCAAGCATGCGCCCGCTGACGCGCGAGGACTCGGCCTGGCCGCGAATGATCTGCGTGACCTCACGCGTCCACTCCTGTGCAACTGTGCGGCCGCGCTGCGCCGCCGCATCGACGTCGAGCAGCTCGTCGAACGAAGACGTATCGATGACGATACGCGCCCTGCGCAGGGATTCGCCCCACGCCCGGTGATACTGGTCCGCCAAACGCTGCGCGAGGCCTCCGGTCAGGTCGCGCTGCACCTGAACGTCCGGGGCTGCCTGTCCGCGAAGAGCCCCCATGACGCGCAAGCTCAGGCCCGAAAACACACGCGAGACGGTCTTGGACATATCCCACGAGCCCAGCACCTCGGCGATACGTGCGCTCACTTCGCCACGCAGCACGTCGTCACTGGACGAGGAGGACACCTCCCTGGCATAGGAAGCAACGAGCTGCGCGATATCATCGGAGGCCGCCTCGAACTCACGGTTGCGTTGCCGCGCATCCTCGAGCGCGCGCGTCGTCTCCTCCAACGACGAGGCGATGGCACCGGACAGCGATCGGCGCACGATAGCGGCGCGTTCCTCAGTATCGCGTCCGATTCCCTCCAAATACGCGCCGATCGGCGCGATTGCCTCGGCGGGCAGGCGCGAGTCGCTCAGGGGCTGCTCCTCGACCGTATGAATCGCGACCTCGCCCAGGCCTCGTCGGCGAGCCAACGCGGCCAGGTCCTCGCGAATCTCCTGCGTCGCCCCAGCGGGGACGCGGTTGAGAACGATGGCAACCCGCAGTCCGCGGCTCGCGGCTTCCTCCAGGTGCTTCCACGCCACCGCATCCGCGTAGCGGGCCGCAGTCGTGACGAACACCCACAGGTCTGCACCGTCAAGCAGCTCCGCAGCCAGGCGACGGTTTCCGTCCTCGACCGAATCGATGTCCGGGGCATCCACAATGCCGACGGCGGGCCACAGCGTCTCCTCGACCACGATCGTCATCGTGTCAAGGCTATCCCCGCCCGTGCCCTCGCTCTTCGCCAGGCGCGGCAACACTCGATCGGACACGAACCAGTCGCGCGCCTGCGGCGAGCACACCAACACGGGGCGACGAGTCGTCGGACGCACCGCGCCCGCCCGGCTCACGTTTCGGCCGAGCAACGAATTGACGAGCGTCGACTTACCCGACCCGGTCGAGCCGCCGACGACCACCAGCACGGGTGCATCCGCATCCTCGAGGCGCGGCAACACGACGTCCTGCAGGCGACGCAGCGCGCGCTCCGCGTCGCCACGACTCCCGTCCGGAATGGCCTGGAGCGTTTCCTCGAGGGCTTGCGCCAGCGAGCGAGCTGCTTCAACCGCCGTGAGGGACACTCAGTCCGTCACCTTCTCGATAGTGGGAACCGCGTCGGCCTCGGGCAGGACCCACGTGTGCGGGTCGGCGTCCACCTGATCGCCGCTACGAATGTCCTTCACCGTGTCAGCCGTGCCCTCCTCGCCCGGGAACCAGACGAAGGGAATACCGCGCTTATCAGCGAACTTGATCTGCTTGCCGAACTTGGCGGCGCTGGGAGCGACATCCGTGGAGATGCCACGCGAACGCAGGACCGCTGCAATCTGCTCGGAGCGCTCGCGCTGTTCCTCGGCGATCACGGCGACAACGACGGCCGTGGGCACCTTACGAGAGGCCTTCACCATGGGCGCGGAAATCATGCGAGACACGAGGCGCGACACACCGATCGACAGGCCGACACCCGGATAGGTCCGCTTGCCGTCCTTCGCCAGCGAGTCGTAGCGTCCGCCCGAGCAGATCGAGCCCAGGTCCTCGTGGCCTTCGATCTCCGACTCGTACACGCTACCGGTGTAGTAGTCGAGGCCGCGGGCAATCTTCAGATCCGCGACGACAGCGCCAGGCATCCGCTTGTTGGCGGTATCGAGAAGCTCGCTCAGCTCGCGTAGGCCCTCTTCGAGGAGCTCGCCACCAACGCCCAGATCTGCAAGACGCGAACGTACCTCGGAAGAGTCGGACGTGCGGATCTGCGCCATCTGGAGCAGAACGGACGCTTGGTCGCCGTCGATGCCGGACTGGGCCAGCTCGGCGGCCACCCCCTCCGGGCCAATCTTGTCGATCTTGTCCAGGCCGCGCAGGGCAGCCTCGACGTCCGTGACGCCCAGGGACTCGCACACGCCCTGAACGACCTTGCGGTTGTTCACGAGCACGCGCACCGGCGGAATCGGCAGGTTGTTGAGCGCCTCGGCCATCACGAGGGGCAGATCCACCTCGAAGTGGAAGGGCAGCTCACCGTTACCCACGACGTCGATGTCCGCCTGCGTGAACTCGCGGAAACGTCCGTCCTGGGGACGTTCGCCGCGCCACACCTTCTGGATCTGGTAGCGCTTGAACGGGAAGTCCAGTTCGTTGGCGTTCTCCACGACGTAGCGGGCGAAAGGAACGGTCAGGTCGAAGTGCAGGCCCATGCCTTTGTCCTTGGGAGCACGCGCACCGGAAGCCGCAGCCTTGAGAGCCTGCAGGCGGTCGAGGACGTAGATCTCCTTGGAAGTCTCGCCCTTCGCTTCCAACTGCTCGAGGGTCTCGACCGCACGGGTTTCGATGCCCGCAAAGCCATGCAACTCGAACACGCGCCGCAGCTCGTCGAGGACGTGCATCTCGATGATGCGGCCCTCGGGGAGCCATTCGGGGAAACCTGACAGGGACGTGCGAGCCATTGAGCGTTCTTTCTGTGAGGAAGGTGGTTAGCCGATGCGACGAGCGCGAATGAGATACTGGTTTGAGCGTATCTCATCCGCCAGCGTCGTCGCCGGACCGTGGCCGGGGACGAGGACGGTGCGCGGATCAAGAGCGTTGGAAATGGTACGCAGCGAGTGACGCATTTGCGTTTCATCACCACCGGGCAGGTCGGTGCGCCCAACGCTGTCCTTGAACAGCACGTCGGCGCTCAACGCCCACGGAACCGACTCGTCGGACACATAGAAGGACTGGTTGTTCACGCGAATATCCAGCTGGCTCTCCCCGAGGAAGACGGCCGAGCCCTCGGTGTGGCCAGGAGCGGGAACCATGCGCATCCACACGCCGGGGCACACCTCGAAGGAATCGGAGGGGACCTCACGCAGGTCGGAGGGCTTGACCCACTCGCCGACGAAGTCCGGCAGCGGCATCGGCAGGAACGAGGCCGGGTCATCCATCCGGTACATGTCGGGGCCCGGGACGTACACGGGGACGGTAGTTCCGTCCGCTCCCCAGCTGGATACCGCAGCCGCGTCCCACACGTGGTCGGGGTGACCGTGGGTCAGCAGAACCGCTCCGACGCTGACGTCCTCACGCTCGAGGACCTCACGAATCAGGTGCTGGATACCCGCGGAAGGGTCGACGACAAGGGCTGTGCCCGCCCCGGAAGGGACGAGCACAAGCCCATTCGCCGCGTAGAAAGGCGACGGAATAACGTGAAGTCGCATGTCACTCCATGGACGAGGAGATCTGAGCCAGCCAGGCACGCTTGGTCTCGAGGGCCTCGCGCACGTTGCGCGCTGCCTTCTCGTCGCCCTTAGCCTCGGCCTCGGACAGAGAACGCTCGAGCTGAGCGATCTGGTCCTCAAGCTGACCGACCATGCCGGCGGCGCGTGCACGAGTCTCGGGGTTGGTGCGACGCCACTCCTTCTCTTCCGCCTCGCGGACGGCTGCCTCGACGGCGCGCAGGCGGCCCTCGATGCGGTGCAGGTCGGAGGACGGCACGCGGCCCACCTCTTCCCAGCGGTCCTGGATCTGACGCAGCTGAGCTTTGGCGCGCTCAATGTCGGTCACCGGCAGGATCGCCTCGGCATCGACAAGGATGGCTTCCTTAGCCACCAGGTTCTCGCGGTACTCAGCGTCGGTGGCCTCGTCCTTCGCGCGGCGGGCATCGAAGAAGACCTGCTGCGCCGCACGGAAACGTGCCCACAGGGCGTCGTCTTCCTTGCGGGAGGCGCGCGGAGCAGCCTTCCAGCGGTTCATGAGTTCGCGGTAGGCACCCGAGGTGCGCGACCAGTCCACGGACGAGGACAGAGCCTCGGCCTCTGCGATCAGGGCCTCCTTCACGCGCTTGGCCTCAGACTGAGCCTGATCCAGCTGCGAGAAGAACTGGCGGCGGTGGCGATCGAACTGGGTGCGAGCGGAGGAGAAACGCTTCCACAGCTCATCCTCGATGGCCTTCTCCAGGCGCGGACCGCGGCGCTGCAGGTTCTTCCACTCGTCGAGGAGGTCGCGCAGGGTCTGACCCGACTGCTTCCAGTGCGTCTTCGCGGGATCCTGGGCAACGATAGCCTCGGCGCGCTCGACGACGGAGGTGCGCTCGGCGAGGGCGGCAGCCTTCGCAGCCTTACGCTCCTCGCGGGCGATTTCCTTGCGCTCCTCGGCGGCCTTCTCGACCGCGGCGACGCGCTCGCGCAGCGCCGGGATGTCACCGATAACGTTCGGAGAGGCGACCTGCTCGCGCAGCGTTGCGAGAGTCTGGTCGATATCGCGCGGGCTCAGCGTGCCCAGGCGATCCTCAAAAAGCTTGATGGTGGCCTCGAGGTCGGCGTAGCGACGCTCGTACAGCGCGTAGGGAGAGGCGGGAATGCCCTCGGGGAAGCCGCCGATGACGCGCTCCTCATCACCATCCTTGACATAGACAGTGCCATCCTCGCCAATGCGAGCGAAGGGGTGAGCGGGCACCTCAGAAGCAGCGATCGTCGTCGAGGCCGCAGCCTCATCAATCGTCGACGGGGCAGCTTCGGGAGCGGTTTCGTTATTCGGAATCGGCGTCGTGGTCACGATATTCCTTCTGAGACGAGGGCTTACGCCCGGCGCGGGTGCGTGCCGATGTGACACACATAGCTAGTGTGTCACATCTAACGAGCGTCTGGAAGCTCATCCCCTAAAAGGGGACGGATGTAACACCCTTTTCGCACGTATCGACGCAGGGCACCCGCGCCTCGTCTATGAATCGGCGCCGATGCGCACCGCCTCGAAGACTCCATCGACCCGACGCAGCGCAGACAGGACGGCGTTGAGGTGACCGAGGTCGGCGAGCTCGAAGGAGAAGTTGCCGGACGCGACCTGATCTCCGTCGGTCTTGAGCGCGGCCGCCAAGATGTTCACGCGATAATCCGACAGGACGCGGGTCAGATCAGACAGCAGGCCGCCGCGGTCCAGCGCGCGCACCTCGATCTGCACGCGGAACGGAGCCCCGAGTCCCTTTTCGTTCCAGGACACGTCGACGAAACGCTCGGGCTGAAGCTGCCCCAGGCGCACCGCGTTCGCGCACGTGCTGCGGTGTACCGACACGCCCTGTCCGCGCGTAATGAAGCCAACGATGTCATCGCCGGGAACCGGGGTGCAGCACTTGGCGAGCTTGACCCAGATCTCGTTCGGGCTCAAGCCAGCAACGGTGATCGCCGCATCGCCCGAGGCCTCGGAGCGAGGCTTTTGCGAGCCGGGCGTGACGCCCTCGGAGAGCGTCTCCTCCGTGCCGTCTCCCCCACCCAGGTTGTCGACCAGCTTCGAGACGACGTTTTGCGCGGAGATATGTCCCTCGCCGACGGCGGCGTACAGGCCGGACACGTCCGGGTAGCCAAAGGAGGTCGCCACCGACAGAATCGACTCGTGGCTCATCAGGCGCTGGAGCGGCAGATTCTGCTTACGCATCGCGCGAGCGAGCGCTTCCTTGCCGGCCTCCACGGCCTCCTCGCGGCGCTCCTTCGAGAACCACGCCTTGATCTTCGAGCGAGCACGCGGGGATGCAACGAAGGCGAGCCAGTCGCGCGACGGCCCCGACTTATCAGACTTCGAGGTCACGACCTCGACGGTCTCACCCGACTCCAGTCGCGTATCCAGGGAAACGAGTCGCCCGTTGACCTTGGCGCCCACCGTACGGTGCCCGACCTCGGTGTGAACCGCGTAGGCGAAGTCCACAGGCGTCGAACGCGCCGGCAGGACGATGACCTGCCCCTTGGGCGTGAACACGTAGACCTCGTCGCCGGCGATCTCGTAACGCAGGGAGTCGAGGAATTCCTCCGGATCCCCCGTCTCACGCTCCATCTCGACGAGAGCGCGCAGCCAGTTCGCCTGCTCGTCCGAACTCATGCGGTCCGAGTCACCGCTCGAGGCGTTGGGGTTCTGCTTGTACTTCCAGTGCGCGGCGACGCCATGCTCGGCGCGCTCATGCATATCGAAGGTGCGGATCTGAATCTCTACCGGCTTGCCGCCGGGGCCGATGACCGTCGTGTGCAGCGACTGGTAGAGATTGAACTTCGGCATCGCGATGTAGTCTTTGAAACGGCCGGGAATGGGGTTCCAACGCCCGTGCAACGCACCGAGCACGCCGTAGCAGTCCTTGATCGATTCCACGAGCACGCGCACGGCAACCAGGTCGAAGACCTCGTCGAAGGCCTTTCCGCGAACGATCATCTTCTGATAGATCGAGTAGTGGCTCTTCGGGCGCCCACTGACCGTGCCCTTCGTGCCCGAGCGGCGCAGATCCTCTTCGATCTGGTCGATGACATCGCGCAGGTATTCCTCGCGCTGGGGCGCCCTCTCCGTGACCAGGCGGTCGATCTCCTCGTAGATCTCCGGATACAGCGTCTTGAACGAGAGTTCCTCAAGCTCCCACTTCACCATATTCATGCCGAGGCGGTGAGCCAGCGGCGCATAGATCTCGAGGGTCTCCTGGGCTTTCTTCGCAGCCGACTTGGCGGGCACGAAACGCCACGTGCGCGCATTGTGCAGTCGGTCGCCCAGCTTAATGAGCAGGACACGAATGTCGCGGCTCATTGCGACGAGCATCTTGCGCAGTGTCTCCGACTGGGCGGCTGCACCGTAATGCACCTTGTCGAGCTTGGTGACGCCATCGACGAGATTGGCGATCGGCTCACCGTACTCGGCTGCGAGCTGTTCGAGGGTGTAGTCCGTGTCCTCGACGGTGTCGTGCAGCAGCGCAGCGACAAGCGTCGGGGTCGTCATACCCATTTCGGCAAGGATGGTCGCGACGGCGACCGGATGGGTGATATAGGGTTCACCGGACTTGCGTGTTTGCCCACGGTGATACTCCTCGGCGGTGCGATATGCGCGCTCGACGACGCTGATATCCGCCTTCGGATGATTCGCGCGCAAAGCGCGCACGAGCGGCTCAATCTCAGGGATTGTGGCGCGACCGCGCGAGCCAAACCAAACGAGGCCAGAGCGCACTCGGGAACCGGCCGCGGGAAGTGCGGATCCTGAAGTCATGTCGTCGCTGCTCATGGCCCCCATGATAGCGACGAACGGGCGGGTCCGGGGATCATGACGATCCCAGGACCCGCCCGTTGTCAATAAACGACGCTCAGAGGTGGAGCGCGCTCTCCACTGCCACATCCGTCAGCACCGAGCGACCACCCAGTGCATCGAGTTCCAGCAGGACGGCCACGGCCTCAACGGACGCGCCGCACTGACGCAGCAGCTTGACCGCCGCGTTCGCGGTGCCACCCGTTGCGAGCACGTCGTCAATGATGAGGACGCGCTGACCCTCGTGGACCGACTCGGGGTGCATTTCCATGCGCGCCGTGCCGTACTCGAGTTCGTAGTCGACGCCGATCACGTGGCCGGGCAGCTTGCCGGCCTTGCGGATCGTCAGCATCCCGAGGCCCAGCTCGGCGGCCACGGGGGCGCCGAGGATGAAGCCACGCGACTCAAGACCCGCGACTGCGTCGATGCGACCCGCGTAGCGAGCGCCGATCAGCTCAACCAGTTCCTTGAACGCCGGGCCGTTCGCAAACAGCTCAGTGATATCGCGGAACAGAACGCCGGGTTCCGGAAAATCTGGGATCTCCAGCATGTTGTTCTGAACCAGAGTGGCGATGCGATCGCCAAGCTCACCGATCATCGATGATTCTTCTTCCTGTGGGGCTGATTCTCGTTGCCCAGGCGCTTGCCGGGCTTGATGGGAGCCACCTTCACCGACGCAGGCGCAGACGGCGTGTCAGTGGCGTGGCGGCCCTGACGTGCCCGGTCGACGGCCGCGTTGTGCTCGCGGGTCTTGGGCGACAGTTCCTGGAACGTCACAAGAAGCGGCGACGCGATGAAGATCGACGAGTAGGTACCGGCGATCATACCGACGAACAGGGCCAGCGAGATATCCACCAGGGTACCCGGGCCGAGGGCCACGGAGCCGATGATGAGGATCGCGCCGACGGGGAGAAGCGCCACAACCGAGGTGTTGATCGAACGAACCATGGTCTGGTTGACCGCGAGGTTCACGTACTCCGCGAAGGTGTAGTGCTTCTGCTCGTAGACATCCGAGGTCAGCTCGCGCACCTTGTCGAAGACGACGACGGTGTCATAGAGCGAGTAGCCGAGAATCGTCAGGAAGCCGATCACGGTCGCGGGCGAGACCTCGACCTGCAGGATCGCGAACACGCCGATGGTCACGGCGATGTCGTGGAGCAGCGCGAGGAGGGCAGAGGCTGCCATGCGCCAGGAGCGGAAGTACACCGTCATCAGGAGGGCGACGAGCGCCATGAAGATGACGAGCGACTGAGCGGCCTTCGTGGTGACCGATGAACCCCAGGAGGGGCCGATCGAGGAGGACTGAACCTCGGTCGCGTCCACGCCGTAGGCGCTGGCCAGCGCGTCGCGCATCTGAGCGGTCTGCGCGGAGTCAAGCGACGAGGTCTGGATACGCACCGAGTCCGAACCCACGCGGGTCACCTTCGGAGCGCCCTCGACGAGGCCGGACGCGGCCACCGCGCGCGACGCGAAGGACTCGCTCTGGTCGCTCACGTGAGCGACATCGAACTGCGAGCCACCGGTGAATTCGATCGAGCGGTTCAGCCCCAGGATCGCGACGAGCGCGAAGCCGAGGACGAGCACCGCAGCGGCGAGGCCGACAAAGACCTTGCGCTTGGGAACGACGGGGTAGGACTTGTCGCCCGAGTACAGGGCGTTACCCCACTGAGCAAAACTCATCATGTCAGTTCTCCTCTTCCTCGGTCGAGGCCGGCGCACCATCAACGGCGTCTTCCTCAGCCTTGGCTGCGGCGAGACGGGCGGCGCGGCGGCGCTCGGCGATCGACAGACCGTCACCGGCCTCATCGTTCTTCTCCTTCGCCTCGGACTCACCGCGCACGACCACGCGACCGCGTCCGGCGTAGACGAGGGAGTTCTTGGCACCCAGGTGCTCGGGATCCAGGCCGGAGAGCTTGTGGCCCTGGCCGAAGAATCGGGTGCGGATCAGCAGCTCCATCATCGGGTGGGTGAACAGGAAGATCACCGCGATGTCAATGACGGTCGTAATACCGAGGGTGAAGGCGAAGCCCTGAACGCCGCCGACGGCGAGCAGGTAGAGGACGACGGCTGCAACCAGGTTGACGGCGTCGGACACCAGGATGGTGCGCTTGGCGCGGTCCCAGCCCTCTTCGACGGCTGCACGCAGCGGCCGTCCGTCTCGGACCTCGTCACGGACACGTTCGAAGTAGACGATGAACGAGTCCGTGGTGACGCCGATCGCCATGATCAGACCGGCGACACCAGCCAGGGACAGTCGGTAGCCCATCCACCACGACAGCAGTGCGATCACCAGGTAGGTGATGACCGAGGCAACGACCAGCGAACCGGCAGAGATAATCGCAAGGCCGCGGTACTGCCAGATCAGGAAGAGGATGACGAGCAGGAAGCCGATGAGGGCCGCCCACAGGCCAACGGTCAGGTGATCCGTACCGATCGTCGCAGAAATCTGCTGCTCGGACTCGACCTCGAAGTTCAGGGGCAGCGAGCCGAACTGCAGCTTGTTAGCCAGCGTTCTTGCAGACTCCGCGGTGAAGTTACCGCTGATCTGCGCCTCACCGTTCGTAATGATGGCCTGCATCGACGGAGCGGTGATGACGGTACCGTCGAGAACAACCGCGAACGAGTTACGGTCCGGGCTGCCACGATAGGACGATCCCTGGGGGTCCGCATCGTGGTAGCCGTACAGGATCGTGGACGTCTCCTTGAACTTCTCGGCGCCGTCGCGATTGAAACGCAGCGAGACGATCCACTGACCAGTCGACTGTCCGGCACCGTTCGTTGCGAGGGCCCCGCTCGCATCCTCCAGGTCCGAACCCGGAACGGCCACGGGACCCAGGATGTACTTGATCTGGCCGGAGTCATCGCAGGCTGCGTAGGGCTTATCAGCGGCACCCTCAACACGCTTGACATCGGCGGCTGCCGAGCAATCGAGCGTCAGGAAGTCGTACATGACTTGCTCGGTCACCCAGGCGAGATCCGAAGCGTTCTCGGGAGTCGTCGCGGGGGTATCGGACAGGACGCCGTCGCCGTCCGCGTCAGCAGCGCCACGAGCGGTCGCCTCGTCCAGGGCGGTGGACTGAACGCCGGACTGAGCCGCATCAGCCGCGCCAGCGCCGGACTGCTCGCCCGACTGAGCACCGGACTGTTCACCCGACTGGGAGCCGGACTGCTCACCCGACTGCGCGCCGGACTGAGGGTTGTCCGCTTGAGCGTGCTGCTCGTTCTGAACGATGCCCTGCGCAGGCCCGATGCGCAGCACCGGGCGGAAGTTCATCTGCGAGGACGAACGAATCAGGTCGAGTTGCTCCTGGGAGGGGGTGCCGGGAATCGACACCATGATGTTGGAGCTACCGAGGGAGGAGATCTCAGACTCGGACACGCCGGAGGCGTCAATACGATCACGAATAATCGAGATCGCCTGCGTGATGTCTTCTTCGGTGATCTGGCGCTGCCCCTCCGACGTCGGGGTCGGAGTCAGGATCAGCTGAGTACCACCCTTGAGGTCAAGGGCCAGGTCGGGATATGGGGATACGCCCTTAGCAAGGTGCCCGATCGCAAGTGCCGCGCACGCCGCCACGATGGCGACGGTCAGGGTCACGAGCGCGCGCACGGGGCGTCGCTTGTGTGATGCCACGGTTCTACTTTCCGTTCAGCCTTGAGTTACTTTTGCTGCTCGTCGGTGTCACGCACGTCGAGAAACTTGTCGTCTTCCTCGCCCAGGCCAAGGACCGACGCGTCCTCTTCCACCGTTTCCGCTTCGTCGGCAGCCGCATCCGTCTGCTCGACCTCGGCGAGCGGCGGCTGACCACCGATCTCGGCGATCATTTCGCGCTCCCAGTACATCTCGTGTCCATCAGAGGTCTCCAGGACGACGATGTCGCCGTCGAGGTCGACGAAGCGACCCCAGAAACCCCAGCGGATACGCACCCATTCTCCGGGGGTGACGGCTGCGAGCTGGTCACGCTTTTCCTGTTCCATCTTCAGCATCTGCTGCCTGCGGGAGCGCGAGCTCCACATCATGAAGACGATGAGGAAAGCTGCCATGATCAGGAGAAAGTAGTTGTTCATAAAGGCTGATTCACTTTCGATGACGGTCTAGCGCTTCGAGCGCACTTTGCCAGTCTAATGCCCGCGCAGGGTTTTAGCCTCAGTGATCAAGGTGTGGCGCGGCGCAAGAAGACTCTCGAGGCGTTTTGACACTGTGCACGTGCCCGCGACCTGCACGGGCGGCAACGAGGCCCAGTCCCCTAATCGAAGAGGCCACCGTCCGGCGCCGGCGGAGTGAGGCCGAGGTGGGCCCACGCCTTGGGGGTTGCCATTCGTCCGCGGTTGGTACGCACGAGGAAGCCCTCGCGCACGAGGTAGGGTTCCGCGACCGTTTCGACCGTCTCTGCCTCCTCGCCGATCGTTACCGACAGGGTCGTCAGGCCCACCGGTCCACCCGCGAAACGGCGACAGATCGCCTCGAGAACCGCGCGGTCGAGGCGATCGAGGCCGGAGGGGTCGACCTCGAAGAGTTCGAGCGCGCCGCGCGCGGCCTCGAGGGTCAGCTGTCCATCGCCGTGCACCTGGGCGTAGTCGACGACGCGACGCAGGAGTCGGTTCGCGATTCGGGGAGTGCCGCGCGAACGCGAGGCGATCTCGTGGGCG
>CALBAF010000532.1 GCA_937926415.1 uncultured Actinomyces sp. | reverse complement strand
TTGAGCGGGGCCTGGAGGCGATCCTGCGCGGCTGGAACTGAGGCTAACCGACCAGTTCCTCGACCTCACGCACGATGCGCGCGGCGCCGCCGAGCGCACAAAGCTCCGCATGCACCCCTCGGATCCCGGAGGTCAGGGCGGGCTCATCGACGAGGGTCCGGGCGGCGCGTGCGATAAGCGCAGGCTATGAAGCGCGCACGCTGGCGACCGCCGGGGTTGAGCGCGCGCACTACGGGCCGCAGGACTTCCACATCCTCGTTTCAATCGGTTCACTCGATCCCGCGCGAACACAACCGTTGCCCCGCACAGGTAAGCTAAGCGTGGTCGACGCCGAAACCCACGCGAGGAGGCATTCATGGACAAGCGCGATCGCATCCGAGGGGCAATGATCGGCTGCGCCGCTGGAGACGCGCTGGGATACCCAGTTGAAGTGCTGTCAGAGGCCGCGATCGTCGAACGCTACGGCCTGCGCGGGATCACAGACTACGACTTGGACGAGAACGGAACCGCACACTTCACTGCGGACACGCAGCTCATGCTGCTCAGCGCAAATGGGATCCTCTACGCACACACGCGAGGGGCCCTGCGCGGGATCATGGCCCCCGTGTACACGTACTTTCCGCACTTCTACATGGACTGGTATCAGCTCCAGACGGAGAAGCGGCCACGCCGAGCCCGGTGCGGATGGATTAACGCCTACCCTGCCCTGTCCACGAAGCGCGCCCTGTCTCCCACCGTCATGAAAGTTGCCGCATCCGAGAAGTTCGGATCGATGGACGAGCCCATCAACGATTCCAAGGGCTCAGCTTGCCTGCTGCGGGCAGTCCCCATCGGCCTCTCCTACTCCCGCGACCCCGCCTACATTCTCGACCTGGGGGCAAACACGGCGGCACTCACGCACGGCAACGAAGTCGCCTGGATGGCATCGGGGGCACTAGCCCTCATCATCTCACTCATCATTCACCAGGAGCTCTCCATCACCGAGGCCATCAACAAAACACTGAAGGCTCTGGACAAGTCCTTCCCCGATTCCCGCACGGTCGTGAACGAACTGTCGTACACTATCCACTCCGCCATGTCGCTTGCCACCTCAGCCTCGAGCGACCTGGATGCCATCCACGCCCTTGGCAAGGGGTGGGTCGCCGACGAAGCCCTGGCAATTGGTATCCTCTGCGCACTACGCCACGAGAACGACATCGTGGGAGCGATGACATTCGCCGCCAACCACGGCGGAGACTCCAACAACACGGCGGCAATCGCGGGAACGCTGGTCGGAGCACGAATCGGTTTCAATGCGATCCCCGACAGGTTCGTTGACAGGCTTGAGCTCGTCGACGTCATCCTCGAGCTGGCCGACGACGTCACCACGGACTGCCCAATGTACGATTGGGGCCCGCGCAATCCCGTGTGGGAACACAAGTACATCTACAGCGACTACGCCTATTGGCGCAGGCGCACCCCGGAGGCCACGGAGGCCAAGGAAAACGTGGAAAACGAGGACAAGCGGAGCGACTAGGCCAGCTCCCCTGTGGAGCTACAACTCCAGCCTCATGTACACGAGTTCTTGGTAACCCGCAGACGCGGAACGATACCCCCGGGGATTGCGCCCGTATTCCTCGAACCCTGCACGACGGTAAAGGGACACCGCCCGTTCGTTATCCGCCACCACTTCAAGCTCAAGTTGGGTATAACCCGCCCCGCGCGCACAATCGACGCTCGCATCCATCAGCGCCCGGCCGATTCCCATCCCCCAGTACTCCTTGAGGATGCTGATCCCAAAACGCGCCCGGTGGGCAACCTTGCGCCTACTGCGCACTGCTGACACTCCTGCACTTCCGACGACGCGCCCGTCGATCACGGCGACGAGTTCAACCTCATTGCTGCTGCGTTCCGTTTCTTCCAGGGAGCGAGCTTCTTGTTCATCGTCGATGCTCTGCTCGTCCGGGTAGGACAGCAGGTAGTCAGTTTGCGCATGCGTGCGTTGCGTGGTCTCGCGCAGCGCGCGGGCGTCCGACGCGACGGCGTTCCTCACCAGGAGTTCCACCCCGCCCTTCAACACCACCGTCTTGGCGTACCTCATCGTCGGACTCCTCATCTCCCTGGCAACACGGTTCTTGACAACAGTGTGAACGCCCCGCAGCATGCTGTCAGCCTGAGGTAACCACATTCACGCGCCCTCAGCCTGCACCGAGCGCCCGGCCCTGCTGACGACGACCATCACCCCGTTCAAGCAGCTTTACCCGCTAGAGACAACACCATTGCACATTGGCATCACAGAGCAATAGAATACGTTGTATTCACCACCGGGAGGTCACCATGCCCACCATGACGATGCGGCTCGACGAGACAGACGAATCGCCAGAGGCTACCGCAACCCCACCAACTATCAACTCCGAGTGCTCCTCATCGCAGGAGGCCTAGACGCCTCCACCCACACCCAACTCTGAAGAGCCCCTAAAACCTTGGCCACCAAGGTGATTGAGTAGGAAGCCCTTGTGCGCGTCCATCAGTTCAAACCGCTGGTGTTTTGGTGCCCAGACGCGAAGAAGACGCTGGCTTTTCCCAAAAACTCGTTCTCCTTCTCCAGCTGGCGCACCCGCCGACGCAACGCAGTGATCTCAGCTTCCATCTCGCGTGGATCAGGGCACCCCTGTTCGGCGGCCTGGTGTCACTCGCGTTCGAGTTTAACCCACCGGCCCACCACCGATTCACCCACCCCCACATCCCGGACCACAGACGCGATCGAAGACCCCGTATCCAACACCAGAGTCGAAACATCACGACAATACTCCGGAGCAAAACGACGACAAGTTCCCATAACAGGCACCTCACTCTCCGCAGGCACACACACCCGCTTAATGAAGTGTCAACAACACCAGCCTAAGTCCAACCCCACAGAAGCATTCAACCAACTCATCGCTACCACCCATTAACGCGACCCGAACCAGCAACCGTCCGCCCACACCCAACTCTAGGCATGAGCGTTAGTTAAAGACGCTCAATATAGTATTCACTTAACCTGCATAAGATCACACTCCCACAAAAGGGTCATTTGAGTAATGCTTCTCATGAAGATGCGTTCCCGATCAGATATATGCCCAAGATCATAAGCCACAAATCCCTGATTACACAGGGCATTAACAACCTCAACACTCGTCACACCATATTCAGAAAACACAAATACCGTTACATCTTCACCCCTTCCCCCAATAAACTGCTGAACAAAAGCGGAGACCAAGCGAATCACACACTCTTTATAACCTTTTTCCTTTACCTGGTCCAGCTCCGTCCTTCGAAGCTCGCACGCATCCCCTCCAGCGTATGCGGCAGCCAAAAGAGAGCGAACCGCAGAACATTGACCAGTCACAACAGGATAATATCCCGAACATAGCGTGGCATCCATAAAGAGAAAACGTTTTTTTGAAGAGATTAGTTCTCTCACATACGAGATAGGAAATTCCCGAGCTTGAGAGACTTTCCGATACCTCCACGACCGGATGCGCAAATAGACAACTCGTAGCATATAGACAAGAAGCCCGATCAACAAGATCAAGTCCAACAACGCGAAGCCTGGAGCCACAAAACCAACCCCAGCCAACACCGCTCGCACAAGACGCGCTTCACCTAGCCCCTTGAACCATTCCTCAACAAGCACAATCAGCCAATAGGCAGAACTCACAGAAAACGCGAGCGCCGCCAATGTGTCAAATGTGCCAGATATTACCCTGTGCCGCTTTTTTGAATAAGAGCGCACTATCTCCTCAACGAGCCCATGCGCAAGCCCTTCCCGCAAGGCGCCAGCCGAAGGAACGTTATCAAAATACCCATCATCCCCTTCCAGAACTTTCAAGTAATGCAGCGCACCACCCCTGGCACTACGACCGAAGATAAATTCATACCCACTCCCACCTGATCGCGATTTCCACACATCCCATAATAGGCGTAACAATGCAATCCCTACACCGAGCGCACTCACAATGAGTCCCATATTTTGCACATATCCTCCTAATCAACAAATAAACAACATCTAACTGCATCACTTTTTGACAACAACAAGACCATCCACCACCTTATAGCCCATGATAGCCCCACACCGACACATTTAGTTTTGAAAGCGCCCCTGATTTCCGGACACGCGGACAACCCACACGCCCGAACGAAGACTCCCCTGACGCTCGAGCACGCCTTCTTCCTTGAGCTGCGCGACGATGCACTCAGCGGCTTGCTTTGAGCATGTACTCCACGAAATACTCGCACTAGCCGGCCACGCTGGAGCGAGCCAAGGCCTCGTAATAGTCCGCTTGCCGCCTCCTATTACCGCCACAATTATACCGCCACTGGCGGTAATCAAGCAGCAGCCCAATAATCAGCCCCACCTCTCCCCATACAGAAGGGCAACCATTGCACATTGGCATCACAGGGCAATAGAATACGTTGTATTCACCACCGGGAGGTCACCATGCCCACCATGACAATGCGGCTTGACGAGACAGACGCCGAGATTGTTCGCAAGTACGCCGAATTTGAGGGAAAAACAATCTCCGACTTCGTTCGAGACGCCGTCTTCGAGAAGATCGAGGACCAGCAGGACCTCGCCACTCTGCGCGAAGCACTCGCCGCAGACAACGGCATTCGCCACAGCCACGAACAGGTACTCGCAGAGCTGGGCCTATAAATGTCCTACCACGTCGAGTACAGCGACACGGCCCTCAAGCAACTGAAGAAAATGGACCGGTTCGAGGCTCGTCTGATTGTTTCCTGGATCGACAAGAACCTTCAGGGATGCGCCGATCCACGAGTCCATGGCAAGGGCCTCACCGCCAACCGATCAGGCGAGTGGCGCTACCGCATCGGCAGCTACCGCACCCTATGCGTCATCGAAGACGACCACCTCATCATCGAGGCATTTACGGTTGGCCACCGCCGACACGTCTACCACTAATCACGCGAACGCACGAGCCTCACCCGGTTTTACCGCCAGATTTATACCGCCACTGGCGGTGATCGATCGGCGATAACACGGGCACCCCACATGACGAACCCCGACCTCGTCGATTGTCACGAGGCCGGGGCAGGGATCAAGGGAGCGCTCAGTCGGTCCCGTGGAACGCCCACACCCGCCCGCGCACGCCGCGCGCGATACAGCTGGCGCCCGCGAGGGTCAGGGCAACACCGAGACCCGTGTAGAAGAAAGCAATGAACCAGCCGGGGAAGACGCCCGCGGCGCGCATACCGATGCCGAGGGACATCATGAACGCCATCATCATGTAGCTCTTGCGATCAAAGAAGCGTACGACATGGTGACGATCCCCCTCCAGGTCGGCGATGCGCTGGGCATTCTTCTGGACGAGCTTGGAAAACATCGGGTGGAACGCGCAGAAGATGGCGGCCGCGCCGCCCGCGAGTGCAAGGAAAACAATCGCAGCGACTCCGCGCATGTCGATGGCCGCGCGCACGCCGAGGATCGCGACGTTCAGGCCGGCGAGCAGCCAGACGATGCCGGCGACGGCGATCAGAGGCTGCTTCTTGATGCGGAATCGACTCATGTCGCCACGTCCTTTTCTTCTACGGTCTCGTCGTACAGGGAGGCGTCGAGGAGGGCGAACAGCGTCTCGCATTCATTACCCTCCACGAGGGAGGCAAAGACGGCGCGCAGCACATATCGGCACAGCCTCTCAGCGCTCAGTGGGCCGACGAGGCGGGAACGATCCACGGCCTCGTCCGCGTCGAGGACACGCATGAGCCCGCGCTCGATGTGGGCGAGCATGGGGGCGCGCACGGCCTCGAGGGCTTCCTGTTCACTGCTAGGCAGGCGGCGCATCTCGGCGAACCAGTCGACGCTCATGTCGGCGCGCGCGGCGCATAGGGCCTCGCGGAATCTCCGCACGTAGGAGGTGAAGCGCTCACCGGGGCGCACGGCGCACAGTTTGTCGGAGAGGTTCTCGTCGAAGAAGCGGGTGAGCACGGCGGCCGTCAGGTCCGCCTTGGTCGGGAAGTAGCCGTAGACCGAGCCGACCGCGATGCCGCAAGCAGTGGCGACCTTGCGCACGGAGAGCGCAGAGATACCGTCGCGCGAGGCGATGGCGTAGGCCTGGGCAACCAGCTTCTCCGGGGCGATCACTTGCTTGGGCACGAAATCCTACTGTCTTGCTACCTGCGACAATCTATAATGAACAGTGTTCAGTATAGGCTTGAGCGCGGCGTGCAGCACATCGGCATCATTTTGGGTTTTCGAGCTTTTCTTCGTCGTTACACAATCGGCTTCACCCAGCCAACGGTCGCTGTCGCCACGCTCACGCGCAGACGAGACGCTAGGAGCATTCACCCACCAACGGGAACTAGAACCTTCGCGCGAGAGGGACTGCTATATTCGATTCCAGTCAACGAGGATCGACGAGGGAGTCTCCACATGTCCAAAATACTCCGGGCCGCTCTGCCCATCGCACTCACCGTCGTCGTCTACACCGGCAAACCCACGGGCGCCCTGTTCGACTATCACGCTTTCAGCCTGATCCCGGCGCCGATATGGCTCTTTCTACTGGTCGCCCTCGGCGGCGCGAATACAGCCAGCGCATTCGGGCTTGTGCGCACGGAGCGCACGCGCCACCTAGCTTTTTGGGGTCTCACCCTCAAGCTATGCTTCCTGCCAATATTCCTGGTGAGCCTCTTTATTGTTGCGATGACGGGACAACACTTCTCCTTCAGCCCTGCAGCATTAGTGCTCACATTAGCCCTCATCATCCCCTACGCCGCCCTGCCATGTGCCCTCATGTTCGTCTCCTCGTGCTACGGGTTCGCGGCGATTAGCCGCGCGCGCAACGAGCATCTCATCTCCCCTGAAACGGCGAAGAAATACGTGCGAGGGCACGCTATTCCCATCGCCGACTTGGTCTCCTCAATCAGGCTCTACATGCTCCTGCGCCGACTCGATAGCGCCGTTCCGACCCACGCACAGGACACCAACCAGCCCTCACACACACTCAACGTTGCTCAGCCAGTTCCCCTCATCGATAACACCGTCACCACGAAGGGCCGCGGAGACTCGCGAATCCACTGGCCCACAGTCGCGTCCCTCGCGGCCTCATTCTGTTTTGTCGTGACGGCATACGCGGGCGGGCCTTTTAGCATGGTGTTCCCCTCTCCCTTCCCGATGCTCCGGATCAACGTCTGGCCACTCGTAATGATTGTCTTCGCCACGGCGACTGTCGCCTGCACACACTTCTCTCGCAACACGCGCACGCCCCGCGAACTGGCGTTCTGGGGCATCCTCATCAAACTCAGCTTCCTCCCTTTCTTCCTGACGACATCCTTGATAATCCTTTACCTGGGACCGTATGTGCTTGCCCCAGGTGGCCCCGCGCCCCAGGTACTCATACTCCTCCCTGTACTCCTGGGGAGCTACATCATCATGATCGTCACCTCGTCCCACGGGTTCGCGGCGATCGTCCGTGCACGCGACGAACAACTGATCTCCCACGAAACGGCGAAACAGTACAAGCGGGGGCACACCCTCCCCGTGGCGGACTTGGTCTCGTCCTACAAGCTCTACATGCACCTGCGCAAGGTCGGCAACGCCGCCCCGGCGACGCCCCCTCAGGGCGCCTAGGAGCACTTAAACACACAGACAAGCCCCGGCCTCGTCCCACAAAACAGGGACGAGGCCGGGGCTTAAGTTCGCGGCTACAGGGCGCGCAGTGTCACTCCCACTCGATGGTGGCCGGGGGCTTGGAGGTCACGTCGAGGACGACACGGTTAACCTCGGGCACCGAGTTGGTGATGCGCGTGGAAATGCGGGCCAGGACGTCGTAGGGCAGGCGCGTCCAATCGGCCGTCATCGCATCCTCGGAGGACACGGGGCGCAGCACGATCGGGTGGCCATAGGTGCGGCCGTCACCCTGGACGCCCACGGAACGAACGTCGGCGAGCAGGACGACCGGGCACTGCCAGATCTCCTGATCCAGGCCGGCCGCCGTGAGCTCCTCGCGGGCGATCAGGTCGGCGGCGCGCAGGATGTCCAGGCGCTCGCGCGTGACCTCGCCGATGATGCGGATGCCGAGGCCGGGGCCCGGGAAGGGCTGACGGTTCACCAGGTAGTCGGGCAGGCCCAGCTCGCGGCCGACCGCGCGCACCTCGTCCTTGAAGAGAGTGCGCAGGGGCTCGACCAGCTCGAAGGTCATGTCCTCGGGCAGACCGCCCACATTGTGGTGGCTCTTGATGTTGGCAGCACCCTCGCCGCCGCCGGACTCGACGACGTCGGGGTACAGGGTGCCCTGAACGAGGAACTTCACCTCGCCGCCGGCGGCGCCAATCTCTTCGATGACCTGCTTCTGGGCGGCCTCGAAGGAACGGATGAACTCGCGGCCGATGATCTTACGCTTCGCCTCGGGCTCGGTGACGCCGGCCAAGGCAGACAGGAAGCGCTCGGACTCGTCGCACGTGATGACGCGAATACCCATGCCGCGCGCGTAGTCGTTCTCCACCTGCTCACGCTCGCCCGCACGCAGCAGGCCGTGGTCGATGAAGAAGCAGGTCAGCTGGTCGCCGACGGCCTTGTGTACGAGGGCCGCGGCCACGGAGGAATCCACACCGCCGGACAGGGCGCAGATGACCTGCGCGTCGCCGACCTGCTCACGGATCTTCTCGACCTGCTCGTCCACGATGGAACCGGCGGTCCACGAAGGCTCCAGGCCAGCGCCCTCGTAGAGGAAGTTCTTCAGGGCATCCTGGCCGAACTGGGAGTGGCCCACCTCGGGGTGCCACTGCAGGCCGTAGAGGCGACGCTCACGCGACTCGAAGGCCGCGACCGGGGTCTCGGAGGTAGAGGCCGTGACGGTGAAGCCCTCGGGCGCACCCTGAACGGCGTCGCCGTGGCTCATCCACACGATCTGGTCGTCGGGGGTACCGGCGAACAGGCAGGAGTCACCGGCCACGGTGGCCTCGGTGTGCCCGTACTCGCGGGTGCCCGTGCGTCCCACGGTGCCGCCGAGGGCATGGGCCATGGTCTGGAAGCCGTAGCAGATACCCAGGACGGGCACGCCGGCCTCGAAGATCGCGGGATCGACGGAGGGGGCACCCTCCTCGTACACGGAAGACGGGCCGCCGGACAGGATGATGGCGGCGGGCTCCTTGGCGAGCATGTCCGCCACGCTCATGGTGTGGGGGACGATCTCGGAGTAGACGTTAGCCTCACGCACGCGGCGTGCGATCAGCTGGGCATACTGCGCGCCGAAGTCGACGACGAGGACGGGATGCATGTCAGAAGCGTTCACCCTGCCAATGGTACCCGCGCACGCCCCACCCCGTCGCGCTCCATTACACATGTCACCACTGCGCACGGCGGATACGGCGACGGCCCCGCCCCCGGGTAGGGACGAGGCCGACTCGCGTTGCGCTGGAGCGCGCGGCTCAGCGGAAGATGGAGCGCAGCACCGGGAAGGCGCCGGTCGCCACGGCGGCCTTGACCAGGTCGCCGATGATGAAGGGAACGAAGCCCTTCATCAGGCCCTGCTCGAGGGTCATGTGCGCGAAGGGGATCATCCAGGCCAGGCCCAGGATGTAGACGGAGAAGAGGGACACGACGGCGGTCGGAGCCATGGTGGCGATGCGACGGTCGGCACCGCGCTGAGCGGCCAGACCGGCGATCGCGGCGACGAGGAGGCAGCCGAGGATGTAGCCGAAGGAGGGGAAGGCCCAGCCGACGTTCGTGCCGGTGAAGACGGGGACACCCACAACGCCGAGGATCGCGTACGTCGCGACGGAGGCGAGGCCTCGACGCGCGCCGAGGGTCGTGCCGACCGAGAGGGCACCCAGCGTGCCGAGCGAGACGGGCACGGGCGTGAAGGGCAGCGGGATCGAGATGCGGGCGAGGACGATCATGGCGATCGTGCCGGCTGCCACCAGGGCGATCTCTCGGGCGATCGTGCCACCGAGACGGTCGGCGAGAACGCGGTTCTCGCGCGCGGCGACGGGGGAAGCAGTCAGGGTGGTCATACAACACCTTTCAACAGGGCTAATAGCCTTTCGTTCAACAATTGAACGATATGCTGCCTCAGCTCCCCTGTCAACCACAGACACCAAGATCTCAGGGGGCGAGCGCCACACCGGCGCTCGCCCCCTGGAGCCCATGAGCGGGAATGATCAGTGCGCGAAGTGGCGCGCGCCCGTCAGGTACATCGTGATGCCCGCGGCGTTCGCCGCATCGATCGACTCCTGGTCACGCACGGAACCACCGGGCTGGACGACGGCCTTGACGCCGGCATCGATGAGCACCTGCAGGCCATCTGCGAAGGGGAAGAACGCGTCCGACGCGGCAACCGCGCCGATGGAACGCTGCTCGGGAGCCTCAGCCACAACCTCGGAGGCACGAGCACCACCCGCGCTGTCCACGGCGGAGGCCGCCGCGTCACCCGTCGAGCGCGAGCCCAGCGTGTTCGCACGCTCGACCGCCAGCTTGCAGGAGTCCACACGGTTCACCTGGCCCATGCCAACGCCCACCGAAGCGCCGTCCTTGACCAGCAAGATCGCGTTGGAACGAACCGCACGCACCGTGCGCCACGCGAACTCCAGGTCCGCCAGCGTCGCCTCGTCGGCAGGAGCGCCAGCCGCGAGCGTCCAATTCTCCGGGTAGTCGCCGGGGGCATCAATATCGTCGCGCTCCTGGACCAGCAGGCCGCCGCTGATCTGCTTGAACTCGTACGAGCCGCGAGCCGGGGGCTCAACCTGCAGGACGCGCAGGTTCTTCTTCGCGCTCAGCACCTCGAGCGCGCCCTCCTCGTAATCGGGGGCCAGTACAACCTCGGTGAAAATCGGGACGATCTGGCGAGCCAGCTCCACGCTCACCGGACGATTCACGGCGATCACGCCGCCGAACGCCGACACGGGGTCACACGCGTGCGCGAGGCGGTGCGCCTCGGCCACATCATCGGCCACCGCGATGCCGCAGGGGTTCGCGTGCTTGATGATCGCGACGCAGGGGCGCTCGTGATCGTAGGCCGCGCGCAGGGCGGCGTCGCCGTCCGTGTAGTTGTTGTAGCTCATGGCCTTGCCGTGCAGCTGGCGCGCGTTCGCGATGCCCGGGGCCAAGGCCTCGTCGTCGGCATCCTCATCCTCGAAGGACTCATCGATCTCGCGGTACACGGCCGCACCCTGGTGCGGATTCTCTCCGTAGCGCAGCGACTCCACGCGCTCGAAGGCGTCGGCGACGAAGACGGGCATGCCCGAGGCCTGACCCTCCTCCTCGGGGACCTCCACCACGTAGTCTTCCTCAGTCTGGTAGCCCAGGGACTCTAGGAACGCCGCGTCGGAGGCGTCCAGGTGGGTCTCGGCGGCATCATCGAGTGTCGCGCGCACGTCCTCGAGATCCAGCTCGTCGGCCAGCCAGCCGGCGATCGCCAGGTCGTAGGTCGCCGTGTGAGCGAAGGCCTCGGCGGCCAGCACGCGGCGCTGCTCGAGGGTGAAACCCTCCCCCGTCACGGCCTCGGCGACGTCCGCGTAACGCTCCGGGGAGGTCACGACCGCGACCGAAGGATGATTCTTCGCGGCGGCACGCACCATCGAGGGGCCGCCGATGTCGATCTGCTCGACGCACTCGTCGAAGGACGCGCCCGAGGCGACCGTGTCCTGGAAGGGGTACAGGTTGCACACGACCAGGTCGAAGGCCTGGATGCCCAGCTGCGCAATCTGCTCACGGTGCGCGGCCTTACGCTGGTCGGCCAGGATGCCAGAATGAATGAAGGGGTGCAGGGTCTTCACGCGCCCCTCGAGCACCTCGGGGAAACCGGTCACGTCGTCGACCGGAGTGACGGCCACGCCAGCCGCGGCGATACGGGCAGCCGTGGAGCCGGTGGAGACGATCTCCACGCCGGCCTCGCCAAGCGCGCGGGCGAGGTCCTCCAGCCCCGTCTTGTCGTACACAGAGATCAGGGCCCGCTTGATGGGGCGCACGTCGATGGGTTCAAGGTTGTCCAGGGAGACGGACATAGTTCCTCCAGGTTGAGACCAAACCCAGGCGCCCAGGCGGGCGACGCCTCGCGGGAAATGCGGCCGCTCCCCGGTGGTCATCCACCCTCGCCAGTCGCGGCAACCCCCAGTCTAGTTCAGGCCCTCGCGCCGCGTCGCCTTCGTCTCGGGGTCTTCCGCGTCACCTTCTGGCTGTTCGCCGGCGCTTTCGTGAACATCCGAGGCCTGCTCGTCCGCATCGGCCACCGCTTCGAGATCCTCAGCCCCGGCCTCGCCGGCACCTGCTTTCGCGTCGCCTTCCTCGGCGGGGTCGGAGGCCTCGGCCC
>CALBAF010000531.1 GCA_937926415.1 uncultured Actinomyces sp. | reverse complement strand
ACCTCCCAGCCGCCGCCGCGCAGGATGCGCACGATACGCGGCCCGAGGCGCACGCTGCGCCCGCCCGCCGACATCGACGAGACGAGCAACAAAATGCTGCGGCGCACGCCCGACGCGGCCATGATCTCAGGCGTCCAGATAGCGCACGCGAGCGTCCAGCTGGTGGAGCTTGCGCGTGAAGTGCTCGTAGCCGCGCGAAATCACGTCGATGCCCGACACGGTGGACGTGCCCGACGCAGCCAGAGCCGCGATCAGGTGGGAGAAGCCACCGCGCAGGTCCGGAACCTCGATATCCGCGCTGTGCAGCGGGGTCGGGCCCGAAATGACCGCCGAGTGGTAGTAGTTCTTCTGGCCGAAGCGGCAGGGCGTTCCGCCCAGGCACTCGCGGTAGACCTGGATGTTCGCGCCCATCTTGCGCAGCGCCTCGGTGAAGCCGAAACGGTTCTCGTACACGGTCTCGTGCACGATCGACAGGCCCTCGGCCTGGGTGAGTGCCACGACGAGGGGCTGCTGCCAGTCCGTCATGAAGCCCGGGTGCACGGCCGTCTCCAGGGCGATCGAGTGCAGCGGCTCGCCCGGGTGGTAGAAGCGGATGCCATCGGCGTCGATATCGAAGGCGCCACCCACCTTGCGGAAGGTGTTGAGGAACGTCGTCATGTCGGGTTGGTGAGCGCCGCGCACGTAGATGTCGCCGTGGGTGGCCAGGGCGGCCGCGGCCCACGAGGCAGCCTCGATGCGGTCCGGCAGGGCCGTGTGGCGGTAGCCGTTCAGCTTGGCGACACCCTCGATGCGGATCGTGCGGTCCGTGTCCACCGAGATGATCGCACCCATCTTCTGCAGGACGTTGATGAGGTCGAGGATCTCCGGCTCGATAGCCGCGCCCTTCAGGGTCGTGATGCCCTCGTTACGCACGGCCGTGAGCAGCGTCTGCTCGGTCGCGCCCACGGACGGGAAGGGCAGCTCGATGATCGCGCCGTGCAGGCCGGTGGCGGGGCGCTTGATGTGCACGCCGTCGGGCTGCTTGTCGACGATCGCGCCGAACTTGCGCAGCGTCTCCAGGTGGAAGTCGATGGGACGGCCACCGATCGCGCAGCCGCCCAGCTCGGGGATGAAGGCCTCGCCCAGCTGGTGCAGCAGCGGGCCGCAGAACAGGATCGGGATGCGCGAGGCGCCCGCGAGCGTATCGATGTCGGAGCGCGAGGCGATCTTGACGTTGGAGGGATCCATGCGCAGCGTGCCGCGATCCTGATCGAAATCGATCTGAACGCCATGCAGGCTCAACAGGTCCGAGACCACGTCCGTGTCGCGGATGAGCGGCACGTTGTAGAGCTCGGAGGGGGTGTCGGCGAGCAGCGACGCAACCATCGCCTTAGGGACGAAGTTTTTCGCTCCGCGCACCGTGATCTCACCGCGCAGCGGATGACCGCCCTCAACCTGAAGGATCGATGACATGAGTGCTCCTCACTAAGACGTACCTGGCCCCTACTCTAGCTAGGTAGGGGCCAGTGTGCGCAGTGCTTTCAGCTACGAGCCGACACGACTTCTTCCTTGGGCAAGAATTTCGCCGGGAGCGTGCGCGGCTTGAAGGACGGGCGCGCGGCCTCGTAAGCCGCGATCTCGTCCTCATGACGCAGGGTCAGGGCGATGTCGTCCAGGCCCTCCATGAGGGTCCAGCGCACGTAGTCATCGATCTGGAAGGTGCCCGAGATCGCACCGGCGCGCCACGTCTTGTCCTCCAGGGAGACGGTCACCTCGGTGCCGGGCTCGGCCTCGAGGAGCTTCCACAGGGACTCGCAGTCCTCCTGGGAGATGATGCCGGTGACCAGGCCCTGCTTGCCGGAGTTTCCGCGGAAAATATCGGCGAACTTGGGGGCCAGGACGACGCGGAAGCCATAGTCCTTGAGCGCCCACACGGCGTGCTCGCGCGAGGAGCCGGTGCCGAAGTCGGGACCCGCGATCAGCACGGAGCCGTTCTTGTAGGCGTCCTGGTTGAGGACGAACTCCGGGTCGCCGCGCCAGGCGGCGAAGAGGGCATCCTCGAAGCCCGTGCGAGTCACGCGCTTGAGGTAGACGGCGGGGATGATCTGGTCGGTATCGACGTTGGAGCGGCGCAGCGGGACGCCGATGCCGGTGTGGGTGATGAACTTTTCCATGGGTGGTTGAGTCTTTTCTTCCGTGGGGGACGAGGCCGGGGCCCTCCCCCGCTGTCGGGTGGCGGAGGGCGGGCCTCAGAGGTCGGCCGGGGAGGACAGGGTGCCGCGCACGGCGGTAGCGGCCGCGACGAGCGGGGACACCAGGTGCGTGCGGCTGCCCTTGCCCTGGCGGCCTTCGAAGTTTCGGTTAGACGTGGAGGCCGAGCGGTCTCCGGCGTCCCTGGTGTCAGGGTTCATAACCAGGCACA
>CALBAF010000530.1 GCA_937926415.1 uncultured Actinomyces sp. | reverse complement strand
CGCGAGGCGACGGCGACGCCGTTCCACTGGTTGAGACCGTGGATGGCGACGTGGTAGCCGGCCGCCTCGAAGGGTTCGACGGGGAACTGGTCGGGGCGGCACTTGATTTCCTGCATGGCCAGCACATCCGTGCCTGAGCGCTGAAGGAAAGCAATGACGCGGTCGACGCGCGTGCGGATGGAGTTGACATTCCAGGTCGCAAATCTCATGGAGTCGAGCCTATCGGCGGGGGAGAGAGGCGGCTGCGTGAAACGTGCGTGAAACATCCCTGATCGGTGTGAGTTGTGCGAGGGCTTATTTAGAGTGATAATGATTCTCACCTACAAGATAGTTAGAAAAGGCACTCGAATGTCACACCTGCGACGCATCAGCACAGCTGCGCTCGCCCTCTTCCTGGCGCTGACCCCCGCCGCCGCGTGGGCCGGTCCCGACCAGGACAAGGAATGGATCGTTACCAGGCAGCACGTTGATGCACCCATCCCCGTCTGGCATGACGACACCAACAGCTTCTCTCTGAACACCATCAACATGCCGATGGAGAAGACCGCTCTGTGGATCCCCAAGGCGTGGACCGGCACCGGCGAGAAAGACGAGGCGAAGTCGCAGCTCGTCATCCCGGCAAAGCGTCCCGACCTGGCCTTCTTGGGCGGGGAAGGCACCGTCCTGAACGCAGCGCCCCAGAATCCCGGCCCCGGTAACACGCCCATCTGGGCGGGCCTCGGAGCCGGCGAAATCGGAGACACCGACAAGTTCGAGGGTGAGACCTACACGCTCGACCTCATCAGCGTCGACGGCCCGGGCCGCATGGAGATGTTCATCGACAACGGTGACAGCGTCAATCGCTTCCTCTCCAGCCATGACACCGCGTACCGAAGCGTCTACAACCCGCGCCACACGCACCTGTACACGACCTTCACGCAGCCGGGCCGCTACGTCGCGAACTACAAGATGACCGCTCGCAGCGCCGACGGCACCGCTATCTACTCCTCGCCGATCACCCCTCTGGTCTGGCAGGTTGGCGGTGCGGACCCCACCGAGGGCACCATCAAGGACATTGTGTCCGCCTACAACGCGGCGCGCGCTGAGCGTTCCGATGGCAACGCAGCGAGCCCGACGCTCACCGTGTCGCACCACGCCGAGCGTGAGCACCCGGGCGACAACCACCTGACCGACATCACGCTTGACACGGGTGTCGCCACCGATACGGGACGCGCGTGGATCACCGTCAACGGCTACTTCCTCACCGAGGTTCCCGTTGAAGGTGGCCGTGCGACCGTCTCCGAGCTGCTTGGAGCCGATGCTGGCGCCGTCCAGGCGATCTATATCCCCGGCGACTCCGCCTCGGCACGCTGGATCTCCCAGACCGTTCAGTACTCCCAGAAGGACACTGAGCCCGTCACCGTCGGTGGTACCGACACGATCCTCGGCCCCTCCAACCCGGACCCCGCCCCCGTGTGGAACCCCGACCACCTGCCGATCTCCTCGCGCCGCGTCGACGTCTCCTACGATCTGATCCCCGGCTCGACGGACCAGTACACCGCCACTGTTCGCGCCAATGACCCGACCCTGCGCGCCACCTACAAGATCGAGTTCCTCGAGTCCAAGTGGGATTTCAGCCCCTGGTGCTCCATGGAAGGCACCCTGGGTGCGGGCGGCATGGACACGAAGGCACAGGACCTCGGTGTGTGCCAGTCCGACCCCATGTACATGCGGGTCACGCTGCGTCCCCACCCCCTCTCCGACGCGGTCATGACCGTCGCTGACGCCTCCGACGTCACCGTCGGCTCCCACGTCGGCCTCACCGCGATGCTCAAGATGCGCGACGGCATCGCCGCCCCCGAGGAACCGGAGCCCGCGCCGAACCCG
>CALBAF010000529.1 GCA_937926415.1 uncultured Actinomyces sp. | reverse complement strand
GATGAGGCCGGTATGATCGTCGGCCCGGGTGGGTGGGGCGGTCGCTGTGGCCACGCCCATGGACAGGGCGAGGGCGGCGACGAGCCCGATGCGTGCAACATCGCGGCGCATGGTTCCTCGACTTTCAGTTGTGGGTCTGGCGAGTACGACAATGTACCCATCAGAACTATCATGCTTTAGTTTGTCACTCGCCACAATTTAGCGTCGCTTAAATTGGTCAACACCTGCCTAGAGGCAAGAATTTCAAGTAACCACTCTCCTGCCCACTGACATTCGCCATCATGACAGCAAGGCGGGGCCACACACCCTCAGGTGTGCTGCCCCGCCTTGACAAGCAGCCTTAGACACCTACTGCATGCGACCGTCCGGGCCGAAGGTGTAGGTCACACCATCCACCTGCCGAGTGCCGGTGACCATCGCACCGGACGCGTCCAGGTAGTACCAGGACCCACCGTCGTTCAGCCAGCCAATTGCCATCGCGCCGGAGGGAGTGAGGTAGTACCAGGCATCATCGACGTAAGCCCAACCGGTCACCATCGCACCCGAAGCGCTCAAGTAGTACCAGGCATCATCGACGTAAGCCCAACCGGTCACCATCGCTCCCGTGGGGGGTTCCAGGTAGTACCAGGTGCCATTCACGTTGGCCCAGCCCAATAACTGGGCCCCCGAGGTCTCGTGGTAGAACCACCGGCCACCGTCAAGCACCCATCCGGTCACCATGTAGCCGCGCGCATCGAAGCGGAAGGTCTCCCCGCGGATCTGAATCGAGGTCGAGGCCGGGTAGGTTCCGTCCTCGTAGCAGTACCACCAGCCTGTGGCATCCTTGACCCACTCACCACCCATGGCCTCGTCGAACCGTCCCGGATCATCCGTCACCGCATCGAGCGCATCGAGGAAGCCGTAGCCGCGGTACTCCCTGCCGTCGATCGGCTCATTGAGGCGTCCGTAATTGGCCTCGGCCTGCCTCTCCATCACCTTGATGACCTGGGCGCCCGTAAGCTCCGGATGCACCGACTTGATGAGGGCCGCGACGCCCGACACATGCGGGGTCGCCATGGAGGTGCCGTCGGCGACCGCGTAGCCGCTGCGGTAGAAGAGCGTCGTAGCCGTGGAGTAGATCTGGTCGCCCGGGGCGGCAAAATCAATCGTGTGACCGTAGTTGGAGAACTCGGCGCGGCCCAGGGACAGGCCCGGCTTCACATTGTACGCCTGACCGACCGCACTGACCTGAGCGACGCCGTCGAGCATGGAGGGAACGCGGATACTGCCTTCCACCTCACGATTCTTCGTCGGCGTGGGGACGTCGGTCGGCGATCCGTTGTCGATCCACGGATTGTCGATAGAGACACCCTCGTTGCCGGCCGCCGCGATAACGGCCAGCCCCTTGTCCTGCGCGTACTTAATCGACCGCGTGGCCGCCTCGAGGCCCGCAGCCTGCTCCGGGTCGGTCGGGCTCCAGTAGACCCACGGGTCCATCGAGTAGGAGTTGTTCACAATGTCCACCCCATGGCTCGCGGCCCACATGAATGCACACGTCACGTACTCGGGGTAGATGAGGCGATTGTCGTTGGTCGCCTGAATGGCGACGATGGTCGCTTCGGGGGCGATGCCGTCGATGCCGATATCGTTGTGATTGGCGGCGATAATGCCGGCGACGTGCGTGCCGTGGTAGAACTCGTCGCGCCACCCGTAGAAGTCCTGCGTGGCGACGCCGTTCACCGAACACTTCACCGAACGCGACGTATCGACGCGCCCCTCCAGGTCGGGATGCGTATCCTCGACGCCGGAGTCGACGACCGCAACGGTGACGGGTGCGCGCTTGACCTTGACGGCCGCAGCCTCGCGCGCATGCATGGCGACGGCACCCCAGTTGAAGATCTCCTCGTTCGCTTCAGCGGGAGCGGCGCTCGCGGTCTCATCACGCATGGAGTTCAGGCCGCCCGCCGCGCCGGACTGCGGGGCGGCCTCGTCCTTCTTGTCGGTGGGCAGCTCGACGCGCTCGTAGTAGAGGACGGGGGCGACGCGGGTCGGGCCGATCGAGTGGATGGAGATGCCGGCCG
>CALBAF010000528.1 GCA_937926415.1 uncultured Actinomyces sp. | reverse complement strand
CCGAGTCCGGGCTGCCCGAACGCGAGGCTCGGACGGTCTTTTTCGGTGGTGGAACGCCCACCATGCTCGATACCGGCGAGCTGATCGCGATTCTCACGGGTTTGCGCGAACGCATTGGTATCGCCCCAGGGGCAGAAGTGACCCTTGAGGCCAATCCTGACACGGTGACGCGCGAGGGGCTTGCCGCTCTTGCTGACGCCGGTTTCACCCGAGTGTCCTTCGGCATGCAATCCGCTGTGCCCGCGATCCTGGCGACGCTGGACCGCACGCATACGCCCGAGCGCGTTCCCCTCGTTGTTGAGTGGGCGAAGGAAGCGGGCCTGTCGACCTCCGTCGACCTCATCTACGGCACGCCCGGGGAGAGCCTTGCCGACTGGGAGACGTCCCTTCGAGCTGCCCTGTCCTACGAGACCGACCACATCAGCGCCTACGCCCTCGTCGTCGAGGAGGGGACCAAGATGGGCGCGCAGGTGGCCAGGGGAGAACTGCCGACCCCGGATCCGGATGACGAGGCCGCCAAGTACGAGCTGGCCGATGCCCTCCTCGGAGAAGCGGGCTACGCCTGGTATGAGATCTCGAACTTTGCGCGAGCGACCGACGCGGATGCGGCCTCGGGACGCCCGTCCACGTTCTACGCGCACGCGTCGGCACACAACCTCGCCTATTGGCGCGACTGGGACTGGTGGGGCCTGGGTCCCGGCGCGCATTCCCACGTGGGCCGCATGCGCTGGTGGAACGTCAAGAACCCGGGCGCGTACGCCGCTCGGCTGCGCGATGGCCGTTCCGCTGCCTACGCCGGAGAAATCCTGGATGAGGATACGCGCGAGCTCGAGCGCGTCATGCTGGGCGTGCGTACGTCCGAGGGGATCGAGTTGGCTGGCCTACCCGGCACTCGTCAGGCTGACGAGGCCGGGGCTTTGGTGGATGTCGGCGTGGCCTCGGGTGGTCGCGTCGCCGCGCTCATTGCGGATGGCCTCATTGACGGTGCCGCCGCCCTGAGGGGGCGTGCGATTCTGACGCTGCGTGGACGGCTGCTCGCTGATTATGTGACCCGCGAATTGATGGGATATTGAGTCGGTTTTCCTGACGATTCTCCGTAATCTGCATGCGGTGGTAAACGATCGTTTTCGCCTATAAATCCCGTGCTAGGACTTGTATATGCCTCAATACAAGTAAAACTGTGGATAGTTTTGTAAGGTATTCATAAGTGTTTGAGTACTGCGAATGTGACAAGCTTGGATTACGTAGCAATACTGTTGACATCATGGTTGAAATATGTTTGCCTAGGTATGTCATGTGAAGCCGTGCTGTCTGCTGGTCGTCTCCTTGAGAGGGCTTGTGGAGGGGCAGATACAAGGAAAAGTGTGGTATTGTGACTCTGCGATACGCTGTCATTGCTGACATCGTGGGCTCTCGTACGTTGACCAATCGTGCAGACGCTCAGAGAATCTTTGAAGCGGCCTTGGAACGGGCCAGTGAGGGGCTGGCTCTCCTGCAGGCTCCTTACTCGACGGTGGGGGACGAGTTCCAGGCGGTTGCCTACACGCTCGAGGACGCTCTTCTCCTGACGCTGCGCGCGCAGCTTCTTCTTCCCCCGCAGCTCCAGCTGCGCTTCGGCATTGGTGCCGGTCGGATTGAGGAGTTCGCGTCGGGCGTGCATCGCCAGGCTCCGGCCCGTGGTCGCGGCGTGGACTCAGCGGCTCTTCAGGATGGATCCGCGTGGTGGGCGGCCCGAGCCGCGATCAACCGTGCGCACGATGTGCAGGATTCCTCGAACCCCTTTATTCGCACGTGGTTCATGGCGCACGCGTCCGTCGAATCCGAGTTTTCTCCGCACTGCCAGACCTGCATCAACGCCATGCTGAGCCTGCGCGATCATTCGATTCTCAAGCTGTCGGCGCGTCATCGTCGCATCACGGCTTCGCTGCTGCTGGGTAAGACGCAGGTGGAGATCGCCCGCGTCGAAAAGCTCTCGCAGCAGGCTATTTCGGACTTTGCTCGGGGCACGGGGGCGGGGCTCATTCAGTCTTCACTGATCATCGCGGAGGCCGCTCGTGCATGAAGTTCTTCTCCTAGGCATCGCCGCCTCGGAGCTGACCGTACTTCTCACCTCTGACCCGCGCCGCTGGTCGCGACGCCTGTCGCTCTTTCTGACACTGCTCCTCGCGGTGATCTGCTACTGCTGGTTCATCCTGGGCGTGAGCGCCGTCGCGAACGCGATCGGTGCGACGCTCGCTCTTGTGTGGTTCGCTTGGGACCTCGTTGACTCGTCGGCGCGCGGCGTTCTCGCTCGCTGGGCGTTGGCGTCCGTCGGCTTCGTTGCCCTGCTGAGTCTGAATCCGTTGAACTTTCCCCTGCTGTCGCTGCGTTCGGGGCGCTCCATCGACCTGATCATCGCGGTTCTCTTCCTCGTCACGGGGCCTGTCAATCACCTGATAACCGCGATCCTGCAGTGCGCGCGCGGCCGCGCATCTGATCCCGTCTCCGGGTGGATTAATGCTCCCGTCCTGCCGGCGATGCCGGCGGCTGACGAGGAGGATGCTGATCGTGGCGCGGATGAGGGTGCGGAGCCCGAGATCATTTCCGGTGCGCTGCCCCTCTTGGGGGCGCAGTCGGACGAGGAGAAAGTGACGGCTCTGCGCGGCGGACGCTGGATCGGTCCGCTTGAGCGTCTGCTCATCATCGTCCTGGCCGGCGCGGGTGCAGAGGTTGCGATCGCTGCGGTCGTCGCTGCCAAGGGAGTCATTCGATTCCCCGAGATCTCACAGGATGCGACGGGGGAGAAGGCTGAGGAGTTCCTGATCGGTTCGGTCTCCTCGTGGATCCTCGCCGCCCTCGTGGCGATGCTCATTCGCGTCGTTAGTTTGCATTGAGCTCTACGCCGCTAGAGTATGCCGGGTGAATAGCTCAGACCCTTACGGCCGCAACATCTTCGCTCACGACCCGCATCGCGACGGTCCGGGAGCGAGGCGTCCGCGCTCGCAGGCCGTCCACGTCGAGATCGGCATGGTCCTCGAAGATGTGGCCTCCGGATGGGTTGGCGCCGTGACGCGCGTGGAGAAGTCTGGCGGTATCCACCTCGTCGAGCTTGAAGACCGCAGGGGCGTACGCCGTTCGTTTCCCCTGGGGCCGGGGTTCTGGCTCGAGGGTCGCCCCATCGAGGCGCTGCCTCCGCGCCCGGCTCCCGCCCAGGCCTCGCCGAGCGAGCAGGTGAGTGCATCCGGACGGCGCATTACGAACTCCGGATCCTTCGCGCCCGCTGATAGCGGTCCGAAGGTCGCCAAGCGCTCGCGCATCTGGGTGGAGGGACGCCACGACGCGGAACTCGTCCAGCACGTGTGGGGCGAGGACTTGGCCGAGGCCGGGATCGCTGTGCAGCTCCTTGAGGGCGTCGACAACCTTGAGGCAATCCTGGAGGTTTTCGGTCCGACCGACACTGCCCGAGCGGGAATCCTTGTCGACCACATGGTCCCTGGATCGAAGGAGTCTCGCATCGCCGAGGCTGTATCGGCCAGGTGGCCCGGCGCGGTTCTCGTCCTCGGCCACCCGTTCGTCGACATCTGGCAGGCGGTGAAACCCGCCCGCGTGGGCCTCGAGCGCTGGCCGGACGTGCCTCGCGGCATCGACATCAAGCACGGCACCCTCGACGCCCTCGGTTGGCCGCACGCCGACCAGCGTGACATCGCCATGGGATGGAAGCGGATCCTGTCCACCGTGCGCACCTATCGCGACCTTGAGCCGGCGCTGCTCGGGAGGGTTGAGGAGCTCATAGACTTCGTGACCGTACCCTGGGCCGAGTAGGTCGGCGGCTCCCATCTGTGAGGTTCGCGCAGGGCGCACTCAGTGCGGGGCCTGCTGTCGCCGCTCTTCGCGTGCGAGGAGTAGAATTGGCACTCAGGAACTAGGAGTGCCAGGCATGGAGGAGGTGGCATGACACGCAACAGCGCACAGAACCGCAGGCTTGACGTCCTGCGCGCCATCGTCACCCAGTACGTGGCCACCCGCGAACCCGTCGGCTCCAAGGCCATCGCGGCTGGAGGCCTCGGCGTCTCATCCGCGACCATCCGCAACGATATGGCGGTGCTGGAAGAGGCCGGCCTCATCTACCAGCCCCACACCTCGGCTGGGCGCGTGCCGACCGACCGTGGCTACCGCGTGTTTGTCGATCGTCTCGCCGAGCTCAAGCCGATGAGCGCCCCGGAGCGCCACGCCCTCGAGACCTTCCTGGCTGAGTCCGTCGATATCGACGACGTCGTGGAGCGATCCGTTCGTCTCCTCGCCCAGGTGACGCACCAGGTCGCCCTCGTGCAGTACCCGGGGGCGCGTGTGCGTGTCCTCAAGCACCTCGAGGTCATCGCGCTGGCCCCCGGCCGCGTCCTCGTCGTTGCTATCACCACCGACGGTGAGGTCGGGGAGCGCAGCCTCACCCTCCACGCGCCCCTCGACGACGCTCAGCTGCGCGAGGTACGCGAACACCTACGCCACCACTGCGACGGTGCGACCACCGCGACCGCGCAGGCCTGCGTTGACGAGGCCACGGCCTC
>CALBAF010000527.1 GCA_937926415.1 uncultured Actinomyces sp. | reverse complement strand
GTCGCCCGTGCAGGACTCGCCCGAGCCGAGGACCGCGAAGGACACGCCCGCCGTGTGCAGCAGCTCGGCGACGGCGGCGCTGGTCTTCTTCGCCGTGTCGTCGTAGGCGCCCGCGCAGCCCACCCAGAACAGGTAGTCGACCTCGGAGGCGTCCTCGATGTCCTCGCCGACGACGGGGATGTCAAAGTCCAGCTTCTTCGCCCAGTCCATGCGCTTGCGGGCCGGCTGGTTGTAGGGGTTCGCCTTGGATTCCATACCGCGGAACGCGCGGCCCAGCTCGCGGGGGAACGCGCCCTCCATGAGGACCTGGTGGCGGCGCAGGTCGAGGATGTGGTCGATGTGCTCGATGTCGACGGGGCACTGCTCGACGCAGGCGCCGCAGTTCGTGCAGTCCCACAGGACCTCTTCGGAGACGACCTCGGGGACCAGGGGAGCGGTGACAGCGGAGACGCCCTCGGGGCCGGTCGCGCCCGACAGGGACAGGGCGGAGACCAGGTCGAAGGAGTGCGGCGAGGCCGGCACGCCCTTATCGAGGAGGACCTCACCGTCGCCCAGCTTCTGGTGGCCCTCCTCCTGCTCGACGATCTGCACGTTGGAGGCGGACTCCATGTGGTCGCGCAGGCCCATGATGAGCAGCTTGGGGGAGAGGGGCTTCTGGGTGTTCCACGCGGGGCACAGCTCCTGGCAGCGGCCGCACTCGGTGCACGAGTACAGGTCCAGGCGGGCCTTCCACGAGAAGTCCTCGATCGTGCCCACGCCGAGGACGGTGTCTTCGGGGAGATCGTCGAAGTCGTCCTCGCTGGTGACGGGCTTGCCGTCGATGAGCATGTGGTCGGCCGGGCCCAGGGACTTCGTGCCGTCCGCGTTGCGGCGCGTGTACAGGTTGAGGATCGCGACGAAACGGTGCCAGGCGATGCCCATGCCGGTCTGGATGCCCACGACCGTCAGCCAGGTCATGGAGGTGAGGACCTTGAGGGCGCTGACCACCACGATCGCGTTCGCGAGCGCCGAGGCCGAGGAGGAGGCCGCGGAGACGAAGAGCGCGCCGAGCCAGGCGGTGAGCGGGAAATGCAGGGCGGAGGCGTGCGCCTCGAGGTCCGGCGTCACGCTGAAGAGCGCGTATTCGAGGCCGCGCAGGGCCACGACGCACGCGCAGACGATGAGGATGACCCACTCGACGAAGAGCGCCTGCCAGCGGGTCGAACCCAGGAAACGGGAGGCCATGCCGCGCGGGGAGGAATCGCGCGGGTGGGGCTTGGCCAGG
>CALBAF010000526.1 GCA_937926415.1 uncultured Actinomyces sp. | reverse complement strand
GGGCGCTGCCCGGCAGGAAGGAGGAGATCGCCTCGGCGACGAAGAGAAGGAGACGGTCGCGGATCGCGGGCTCGGTCTCGGCGGGGACCGCGGTGAGCACAGCGACGACGAAACGGCGAGGATCCAGCAGACCGTCGCGCACGGCGTTCCACAGCGACGCCCAGATGACGGCGCGGGTGATCGGCGCGTCGACGGTGCCCACGTACGCGAGCGCGACGTCAGTCGAGCGTTCGTCCAGCCGCGAGATCGCGTAGGTGAGGTCATCGTCGTTGACGACGACCAGGTCGGCGGAAGCAGCGCCGCCGGGCACCGCCACAACACCCTCGGGATCAATGGGGGCAGTTTCCCCGTCGATACGGACGTCAAACACGTGCGTGCGTTCGAGCGCCCCCGCCGCGACGCGCCACGTCGAAACGGTGACACGATGGGGACGCAGCACGCCGTTGCACGCCTCACCGCCCTGGTGGAGCGTGAAGTCGGTGATCGCGCCAACGCTGTCCGTCACCCACGAAGCCGACAGCGTCGACGGGCCGGAGGTTTCAAGCCACGCGCTCTTCCAGGAGGAGAGCTCCTGGCGCGAGGCGCCTTCGAGCGCAACGAGGAGATCCTGGAGGCTGGTCGCGCCGAACTGGTGCTCGGCAAAGTAGCGGCGTGCACCCTCGTAGAAGGCGTCCTCCCCGACCCAGGCGACCAGCTGCTTAAGAACGGAAGCGCCCTTCGCGTAGGTGATGCCGTCGAAGTTGGTCTTTGCGGCGGCGACGTCCGGAATGTCGGCGGCGATCGGGTGGGTCGTGGGCATCTGGTCCTGCGTGTACGCCCAGATCTTGCGATTCATCGCGAAGTTCGCCCATTCACCCACGTAGCGGGTCGCCGTCGCGATCGCGCTAGCGCCCTGGTTCTCAGCGAAGGACTCCTTGAGCCACAGGTCATCCCACCACGAAGGCGTGGCGAGGTCACCGAACCACATGTGGCACATCTCGTGCAGCGTCGTGTTCGCGCGGCGCTGGCGCTCGGAGAAGGTGGGCGTGGAGCGCGAAATGTAGGTTTCGTTAAATGTGATGCACCCAGGGTTTTCCATGGCGCCGAGGTTGTATTCGGGAACGTACACCTGGTCATAGGAGCCCCAGGGGAAAGTCACACCGTAGCGCTCATGGAAGAAGTCCAGGCCGGCGCGCGTCACCTCGAACACGTCCTCGGAGTCGAGGTAGCGAGCGAGGGTGCGGCGGCACAGCAGGCGCAGGGGCAGCTC
>CALBAF010000525.1 GCA_937926415.1 uncultured Actinomyces sp. | reverse complement strand
GTCGTTCATTCTGGACCAGTACAGCGATGATCGACGTCATGAAAATTCCCCCCAGTCCTACAAGTCAACAATCACTCTCCGCGTCACTCCACAGCAGGACCTCTCGGCTGCCGTAGAGGTCGATGATGTGCTTGCCAATCCTCCCGATTACTATGACTACCCAGCCGACCCCACCTGCTTCATTCAGGGATGGGCTGCACGCTACACCGGCGAGTTCGATTCGTCGGGTAACCCTGTGGCCGAGGCGATCAGCCTGGACGCGCTGGCCAAGGTCGACGACGCCGACACGAGGACTTTCCCCCTGGGGGCCACCTCAGGGATCAACACCACTGCATCCTTGAGCTCCGGAAGCATCGTTACCTCCTCCCCCATCAGATTGGACAACGGTCGGCGAGATTCTCCGTCGGAGCCACGTACGGAGAAGGTGTTCGATCCATCCACCCTCACTGTCACCTCTATCGCCCAGTACCCGGGCTTCACCGGCTCGCCGGTCGAGTTCGTCGACATACCAGCAGACGATGGCTCACTGTCGGCCGCCATCACTGTTCGTCCCGGAGACGGCTCCACCGGAACCACGATCCCCATCACTCCCGGCTCCACCGACATTCCTCCGACCGTCCTGGCGAGCAGCACTCCAGGCGGCACCGCCGAACGAGCACAAGCGATGAGAACTCCCGGAGCCGTCATCGCCATCTTCAATGCCACCGGCGACACCGAAAGAGACTGCACCCGCGGGAAGTACGACCAGAGCGAACGATGCCCGCACACATATCGGATATACGGAATCACGGGGGAGCAGAAATGAGAATCTCACTCACTCCAGGGCATCGTGACCACACTCCGTATCGCCGCATGCTGGCGGTGGCCGCATCCGTCTCCTTGTCCCTCTCGATAGCCTCATGCAACATCAGCGCATACGGTCAAGAGCCGGCGCTCACGTCTCTCTCCTCCCAGTCCGTGGAGGACCTCAAGCAGGGTGTTTCGGCGCAGGAACTGCGTGATGCTTCACTCGAGACAGTGTCGACCAAAACAGGGAAACTCTTCATCAGCACCAACTACAACACTGGCACAGCCACCAAGAAACCGGATGCGGACGTCACCAGGATCGTCAGCAGAGATCCCTCAACCGATCAGTTCCAGTGGGCGGTGTCCATTACGCCATCAGCCGCCGACCGCCAGATGCCGAACAGTATCTCGGATACGGAATACGGAC
>CALBAF010000524.1 GCA_937926415.1 uncultured Actinomyces sp. | reverse complement strand
CCACCGACGGCCTCGTGCGCGGCGCCCCCGTCACCGACACCGGCGCCCCGATCACCGTGCCCGTCGGCGACGTCACCAAGGGTCACGTCTTCAACGTGACCGGCGACGTGCTCAACCTCGAAGAGGGCGAGACCCTCGAGGTCACCGAGCGCTGGCCGATCCACCGTCAGCCCCCGGCCTTCGACCAGCTCGAGGCGCGCACCAAGATGTTCGAGACCGGCATCAAGGTCATCGACCTGCTGACCCCCTACGTGCAGGGCGGCAAGATCGGCCTCTTCGGCGGTGCGGGCGTCGGCAAGACCGTCCTCATCCAGGAGATGATCCAGCGTGTGGCCCAGGACCACGGCGGCGTTTCCGTGTTTGCCGGCGTCGGCGAGCGTACCCGTGAGGGCAACGACCTCATCGGTGAAATGGAAGAGGCGGGCGTCTTCGACAAGACCGCCCTCGTCTTCGGCCAGATGGACGAGCCGCCGGGCACGCGTCTGCGCATCGCCCTGACGGGCCTGACCATGGCGGAGTACTTCCGCGATGTTCAGCACCAGGACGTCCTCCTGTTCATCGACAACATCTTCCGCTTCACCCAGGCGGGCTCCGAGGTCTCCACGCTGCTGGGCCGCATGCCCTCGGCCGTGGGCTACCAGCCCAACCTGGCTGACGAGATGGGTCTGCTCCAGGAGCGCATCACCTCGGCCGGCGGCCACTCGATCACCTCGCTGCAGGCGATCTACGTTCCCGCCGACGACTACACCGACCCCGCTCCGGCGACGACCTTCGCTCACCTGGATGCGACGACCGAGCTCTCCCGTGAGATTGCGGCTAAGGGTATTTACCCCGCCGTGGATCCGCTGGCCTCGACCTCGCGTATCCTCGACCCGGCTCTCGTGGGCCGCGAGCACTACGATGTCGCCACGCACGTCAAGGCCATCCTGCAGAAGAACAAGGAACTGCAGGACATCATCGCCATCCTCGGCGTCGACGAGCTGAGCGAGGATGATAAGGTCACCGTCGCACGTGCACGCCGCATCGAGCAGTTCCTGTCGCAGAACATGTACATGGCCGAGAAGTTCACGGGCGTGCCCGGCTCGACCGTGCCGCTGTCGGAGACCATCGAGGCGTTCAAGCGCATCGCCGAGGGCTACTACGACGATGTTCCGGAGCAGGCGTTCTACAACTGCGGTGGCATCGACGACCTGGAGCGCAACGCTCACGAGCTGGCCAAGGAAGCCTGATGGCATCGGGCAAGTCCTTGCAGGTCGAGGTCGTCTCCCACGAGGGACGCCTGTGGCACGGCTCGGCCGCGTCCGTCCAGTTTCCGACGGTCGACGGAAGCCTCGGCGTTCTGCCGGGCCGTCAGCCCCTCCTCGCTCAGCTGAGCGAAGGAACGGTGACCGTGTTGCGAGCGGACGAAGTCGTGTCCTTCCAGGTCAGTGGGGGATTCGCCTCAGTTGACTCGGATTTCGTCACGGTCGTGGCCGACCACGCTACAGTGGCAGAACAGTAATTCGACGCAACGCGAGGAGGACCTCATGAGCCTGATGACAATTGTGATCTGGTGCGCGGTTCTCCTCGCGTGTGTCGGGGCGATCCTGTGGGTGTACATGAATGTGCGCGCCCGCAGGATCGTTTCGCGTTTGGGGGCGTTCCGCTGCTGGTCGCGCCCGGACGTTCATTCGGGGTGGACGGCCGGCATCGGCGTGTATGGCGTCGAGGAACTGTCCTGGTATCGGCTGGTGGGATTTACTTTCAAGCCTGTGTATTCGATCCCACGTCGAGGCATGGAGGTCTCTGCCCCGATCGCGCACTCGGCCGACGGTTCCGTCGTCGAGGTGCGCCTGGCGTACGGTGACCATCGTTACGAGGTCGCCGTGGAACGCTTGACATATAACGGATTGGTCTCCTGGGTGGAGTCCGGTCCTCCGCGCCTCGTGTGAGCAGGATTGGTAAGCTCACGGGGTGCGTATTGTTATTGCTACCTGCACCGTTGATTATTCCGGTCGTCTGAGCGCCCACCTGGACCCCGCCAAGCGCGTCATCATGCTCAAAGGTGACGGTTCGGTCCTCATCCATTCCGAGGGCGGCTCCTACAAGCCGCTCAACTGGATGACGGCTCCCTGCACGGTTTCCATGGGAGAGCCCGGTGAGGACGAGGAGGGCGTCGAGCAGGTCTGGACGGTTCAGGCCGACAAGACTGACGACAAGCTGATCATCCGCATCCACGATGTGATCGCGGATGTCACCGAGGACCTGGGTGTGGATCCCGGCCTCGTCAAGGACGGCGTCGAGGCGCACCTGCAGGAGCTTCTTGCGGAACAGGTGCCCCAGATCCTGGGCGAGGGCTGGGAGCTGGTGCGCCGCGAGTTCCCCACGCCCGTGGGCCCGGTGGATCTCATGGTTCGCGATGCAGACGGCAACCACGTGGCAATCGAAGTGAAGCGCCGCGGCGGCATCGACGGCGTCGAGCAGCTCACGCGCTACCTGTCTCTGCTGGGGCGCGATGCGCTCCTCGGCGACGTGACCGGTATTTTCGCGGCCCAGGAGATCACGAAGCAGGCGCGTACCCTGGCCGAAGATCGCGGTATCCGCTGCGTGGTCCTGGATTACGACGCGATGCGCGGTGTGGATGACCCCGAGTCTCGACTGTTCTGATGGACGCATCCCTGAGGGTGAGCCTGGGGAGAATCATCGCCCAAGGACTCGTACCTGCGACCGCGGCGCACTCACCGCTGGACGCTGTTGAGAATCTGGCGGCACTGCAAGGTCAGCAGGCGAGCGCGATTCCGTGGGCGATTGGCGTGCGCTGCACGGGAGTGTCGCGTGCTCGCGTCGAGGAGTCGTTCGCGCGAGGTGAATTGGTTCGTTCCTGGCCGATGCGCGGTACCGTTCACGTCACGAGTGCCCGTGACCACCATTGGCTGCGCCGTTTGCTGCGTCACCGGCGTGCGGCCTGGGAACGCCAGGCGCTTTCTCTGGGCCTCGATGATGCTCTCGTCGAGCGTGCGGCTCAGGTTGCGTGTGACCTGCTGGAGACTTCACCCCTGGGAGTGAGCCGCGTCCAGCTTGTCGAGGCGTGGGACAGTAATGGGATCGATACGGTGACAGCTTCATCCGCGCAGGAAGGGCTACGGCGTCGCCACCTCATCATGCGCCTCCATCTGGATGGTGTGCTGACCGCGGGGCCTGTGCGCGCGGGCGAACACCTGATTGTCGACGCGCGCTCACTTCCGGCCGCTCCCGGGGTCGCGAAGGGAGAGCCTGGGCATGAAGAAGCCCTCGCGGTCCTCGCAGCGCGTTACGCCTGGGGGCACGGTCCCATCGACGAGGCCGACCTGGCTAGATGGACCGGACTGACTCTCACCGAAGCGCGTCGAGCGTTGGCCGGCGCACGCGTGGTGGGGGAGAGCGTAGGCCTTCCTCTTGCAGAATGTGGAGGCGGTCTGGCTCGCGCAGATCTCGCAGATCTTGTGGAAGACTACCGCGTCGAGGCGGAGATAATGCGCGCACTTCCGTCATTCGATGAGTTACATGTCGGCTACAGGGACCGCTCCTGCCTGACGGACGAGGCCGGGGAGGCGTTGATCTGCCCGGCGAAAAACGGCATGTTCCGTCCAATCGTCGTCGAGGGTGGACGAGTGGTGGCCGTGAGGGCGCCGGGGCGCGAGATTGTGATGGTGAAGGGATACGAGTCGCGGCACCAACTTGCTGTGCGTGCGTTTGGCGACTGGGTGAAATGGTTGTCCGAGACACAGCAGTGAAGTGTCAGGTGTGCCACAATAATCGCATGACTACTTCTGTGTTGCGTGGCCGTCTGGTTCTGGAAGATACCGTCGTTGAGGACGGAATTATCGAGTTTGACGGCGCGACTATTGCCCGTGTGTGTCCCGTTTCCGAGTACGAGGGCGAGGCGCCCGAGGCCAGCGATGCGACCTACCTGCCCGGCCTTGTCGATGTGCACTGCCACGGCGGCGGCGGAGAGTCCTTCCCTAACGCTGAGACCGCTGAGGAAGCCCTCGTTGCGGTCCTCGAGCACCGCCGTCACGGCACGACCTCCCTGGTCGCCTCCTGCGTGACCGCCTCCGCCGAGGTGCTGCGTGCGCGCGCAAAGACCTTGGCTGAGCTGGCGAAGGCCGACGAACTCGCCGGTATCCACTTCGAAGGCCCATTCGTCTCCCACGAGCGCTGCGGCGCTCAGGATCCGACGTTTATTGTCGATCCCGACGCGGACCTGACGCGCACCCTCATCGAGGACTGCCAGGGCTATGCGCTGTCCATGACCCTTGCCCCCGAGAAGCCGGGCGCCTACGGACCCGGCTCGGTCGCCGAGGCCCTCATTGACGGGGGAGCGCTGCCGTCGTGGGGACATACCGATTCGAACTCGGTGAAGGCTCGCGAGGCCCTGGCCTACTCGCGTGAGCGTTTCGCGCAGGTGGAGACCAAGCGCGGCCCCCGCGCGACGATCACCCACCTGTTCAACGGCATGCGCCCGCTGCATCACCGCGACACCGGTCCGATCGCCGAGTTCCTGTCGGACGCCGCGCGCGGCGGAGCCGTCGCCGAGCTGATCTGCGACTCCATCCACGTCGATCCCTCGCTCGTACGCGACGTGTACGAGCTGGTGGGCCGCGAGCACGTCGTGCTCATTACCGATGCAATGGCGGCCGCCGGCATGGCCGACGGGCAGTACACGCTCGGCCCTCAGGACGTCATCGTCAAGGATGGTGTCGCTCGCCTGGCTCACGGTAACTCCATCGCCGGCGGTACGGCACACCTCATGGACTGCGTGCGCGTCGCCGTCACCAAGGGCGGGATCCCGCTCGTCGACGCGGTGTACATGGCCTCCGTTCAGGGAGCCACCATCCTGGGCGATGACACGATCGGTTCGCTCGCGGCCGGAAAGAAGGCCGACATCGTCGAGGTTGACGCTGACCTCGCTGTGCGCCGCGTCTGGCGACGTGGCACTGTGGTTGCGTGAGAGGTAAGCGAAGCAAGAAACGACCGTGGGGCGAGGTGCGTCCATTGCAGATGGACCGCCTCGCCTCCGTGCCGCGTACGGAACGTGGCCCTGACGGCGGCGATTATCAGGTGCGCCGCCTGCCCGGTTCGGCGAAGGAATATACCTGTCCGGCCTGCTTGCGTCCGATTCCCGCGGGGACAGCGCACGTCGTCGCGTGGCCCGAAGAAGCACCCTTCGGACTGCCGCAGGGGGTCGAGGGGCGTCGCCACTGGCACTCGGAGTGCTGGCGGCGTGGATTGCGTCCCCTGTGACGCGCGGATGTGATGCATCACTGCCCCGCGTGCGAATTCGGCCGTCAACGGGGTTAGCACGTAAAGTGGAGCCTGAAGAATGCCCGCAGTGTGGGTGTTGGACGTGAGGAGCAACCGTGGAACTCTTTAAGCGATACGTGGCGGCATCGTCGATGGGCGTTGTGGCTCTCGTATGCGTGCTCGTCGGGCTGCTCGGTGTGACCGTGCTGCGGCCGCCGACGCATCAGGTCTCGTCGGTCGTGTCCGCGACCGATCTGATCATGACGCGTGGTAACGTGCTGTCGATCGTGAAGGATGACGTGACGGTCACCGCGACGTCGAAGTCGGGCGCGCCCGTGACGCTGAGCATCGGCACCACGCAGGACGTCAAGGGTTGGATCGGCGACGCCGCCTACACCGAGGTCATCGGCGTGGAGTCGGACCGTACGAAGCTGAAGGCCGAGTCGCACGATGCCATTGGTCCGACTCGCGTCCCGTCGCCCACCCCGGCCCAGTCCGGCGCTCAGTCGGGCGTCCAGTCCGGTGCGCAGCCCCTCGCCGAGCCGTCCTCCGCGGACCTGGTCCAGCAGCTCGCCTCCTCCGACATGTGGTTCAAGCAGGCCAGCGGTGAGGGTACCGTGAGCCTGGACCTCGAAAACGTTCCGTCGGGCCGTTCCGCTCTCGCCGCGTCGGCCGCTGGCCCCGGCGACCTGACGCTGACGCTGACCTGGAAGGTCGAGCAGACCAACACGCTCGCCATCATTGCGTTCCTCGCCGCCTGCGTCTTCGCGCTGATTGCCCTCGCGCTGTTCCTCACGCGCTGGCAGCTCCTGCGTCTGCGTAAGATCCGCGAGGCCCGCATCGAAGAGCGACGCAAGGCCGACTCCCTCGAAACCTCCTCGATCAACTCCGCCGCCGTCGCCGAGCGCATTGCAGCCGCCCGCGAGGCTGCCCCGGCATCCGAGCCGGCA
>CALBAF010000523.1 GCA_937926415.1 uncultured Actinomyces sp. | reverse complement strand
GGGGGTTCGACGGACGTGAAGGCGATGACCGCGAGCGCAGCGCCCACGTACTGGATGAGGCCGGACCCGACGATGTAGAGCTGGGGCGGGATGCGGTCGGTGACGGGGCGCTGGGCGGGTGAGTTCACTGAGCGGGCGCGAAGGTCAATGCCGCCGAGTTCATGCAGTAGCGCATGCCGGTGGGCTGGTCGGGCGCGTCGGGGAAGACGTGGCCGAGGTGGGAGTCGCAGGTCGCGCAGCGCACCTCGGTGCGGATCATGCCGTGGCTGGTGTCGACGCTCTCGACGGTCGCGCCGTCGTGGGCCTGGAAGAAGGAAGGCCACCCGCAGGAGGAGTCAAATTTGGCGTCGGAGTCGAAGAGAGCGGACCCGCAGGCCGCGCACGAGTAGGTGCCAACGCGCGCCTCGTCGAGGAGCTCACCGGTGAAGGGGCGCTCGGTGCCGGCCTCGCGCAGCACGTGGTAGCGCATGGGGCTCAGGAGCTTCTTCCACTCGGCGTCGGTGCGGGCAGCGGGATCAGTTGCGTTCATGGATCTATTGTCCCGCGCCGCCCGCGCCCTCGCACGCGTGCGACCGCTTTCCTCGCGCGCCTCCGTCGACGAGGCGGGGGCTCAGTCCGCGGTCATCTCTCCGGAGCCGCGTTTGCGAAAGAATCGCCGTGGAACGATCGTCACGCCCGACATGATCCAGAGCGCGCCGGTGATGAGCGCAAGACCGAGAAGGTCAAGGAAGCTGGGAACCTGTCCGAGCAGGACAACGCCGGCAACCATCGCGACCGCGGGAAAGAAAACGTTGTATCGAGCTTGGGTTCGCGCATCTGCCCGTTGATCGACGATGCGGCACAGCACGGTGGGTCTGACGAACATCAGGCAGCCGACCGCGATGATGACCGCGATAAAGCGTCCATTCAGGGCGGGAATCTCATGAATGGTGGCGTCCCGCAGACCGAATCCCAGTGCAGCAATCACGAAACCGACCCCGGAGACCGCTCCGTAGTCGTAGCCGAGATGCGACACGACACCCTTCATCATCACCATGATGAGCAGGAGAACACCAGCCCATAGGCTCACCATCATGCTCGACTGCATCGCCTTGCCATCGAGGGTGCTCGGGGACGCCTGGTATGCAAACGCGACGTGCCCCGCAAGGGCAAGAGCGAGGCTGAGGAAACGACGTTTCCCCTGCCCGTGAATCAGGCCGATCAGCAGACCGACGGTCATCGAGATCGCCACGGCGTTACCCACCTGCAGATGGTTGATCGCCGTGAACATGCGACTACCGTACAGAGCGCACAAGACCCCCACGATCACAGCGATGCCGAGCCCGCGCACGCCGAGGCTCTGCCGCCAGGGCCTCGTGCGCGCGATGAGGACGATCGCCGCGGGGACCAGGATAATCCACGCAATGGTGTCGGGAGCAGCAATGCCGAGGATCGTTCCGGCCAGAGCGATGCCGAGGGCCGGAAAAATGGTCTGGGCGGCGAGGGCTGCGTGGACAGCAACGCCGACGCGCCCTCCAGGAGAATCCTGCGCGCCACGGGCGGCCTCTGGGCCTGGCGCAGTCTGCTGGTCGGGCGTCTCGCTGTGGGCGGTGGGATCTGGAGCGGTCATGCCTCTATTGTCGCGGACCGCCCGCGCCCGTGCACATCTGTGCGTGGGCGCGGGCGGTCCGTTTTTCCTCGCGCTGGCCTCAGTGACGAGGCCGTGGCCCGTTCACCTGTCCCCATCACTCATCGGTGGCGGGCCCTGCGTTGGAGGTCTTCTTCGTCGCCGCCTTCTTGGGAGCCGTCTTCTTAGCGGTGCCCTTCTTGGCGGCGGGCTTCTTCGTGGCAGCCTTCTTGGCGGGAGCCTTCGCATCCTTGGCTGGGGTCGCGTCGCTCGCCTTGTCGGCGTCCTCGTCCTTCACGGTCTTTGTGGCCGCGGCGGAGGACTTTTTGGCGCCCTTCTTCGCGGTCGAGGCCTTCTTGGTGGCCGCCTTCTTCGCGGGAGCCTTCTTCGCGCCAGCCTTGCTGGAGGCCGCCTTCTTGGCGGTCTCCTTCTTCGCCGGGGCTTCCTCTTCCTCTGCGGCAACCTCGGTCGCGGAGTCCTGGGTCTCGGCGTCCACGTCGGCCTTCGCGGCCTCAGAGGCCGGCTCGGCGATGGCCGCCGCGGGCATCACGAGGGTCTCGTCCTCGGGCTCGTCGGCGGCGGGCAGGACCTGCGTGGCATCGGAATTGAGCGCGCCGGCCTCTGCGGCCTCCACGGGATCCATGACGAC
>CALBAF010000522.1 GCA_937926415.1 uncultured Actinomyces sp. | reverse complement strand
CCGGGAGACGCAGCTCGACACGGGTTCCTCCACAAGGGACGCTTCGGACGTCCAGGGATGCGGACTTCCCATAGTAGAGGCTCAGCCGCTTTCGGACGTTCGCCAACCCCATCCCCTCCCGAAAGCCGCTCGCCTTGAACCCCACCCCGTTGTCCCTCAGGACGACGTGAATGGCATCCCCGTCTTTTTTCGCCGTCAGCAAGAGCCTGCCCTCCCGAAGCGAAGGTTCGAGCCCATGGATCAGGGCGTTCTCCGCCAAGGGCTGGATCAGCATGAAGGGCACCAAGCACTCCCGGACCTCCGGATCCTCCTTGATGAAGAAGGAGAGGCGGTCTCCAAACCGCACACGGTATATGGCAAGATAGCTGCGCACGCACTGGAGCTCCTCGCCGAGAGAGACCAATCCGTGCTCTCCCTGTTCCTGCAGTGTGTAGCGCAGATAGTCCGCGAGCTGCTCGGTCATCTCCACCGTCCTATCCGCCGCCTCGAACAGGGCGAGGCGCGCGATGCAGTTCAGGCTGTTGAAGAGGAAGTGGGGGTTGATCTGGCTCCTCAGAGCCTTCAGCTGGGCGCGGTGAAGCGCGTGCTCCATGCCCGCGCTCTTTTGTCTTTGCTGGGAGAGCAGAAGGCTCTGTTCCAGGATCTTCTGCCGGGCCAGGTTGATCTCGCACAGTTCGACGATCTGGGTGGAGAGCAGGCGTATGATCTCGAGCGCACGTTTCAGCTCCGTCTCATCCATGACGGGGAGTTGTCGATACTTTTCCATCAGGAAAGCGCGCTCCTCGTCGTTTCTCACAAAGGTCCACCGTCTCGAGATGGCCTCGAGCTCCGCGTCGCCGGTGAGCCCGGGCTGGACCTGCCCCGAGGCCAGAAAGCCCGCGAGGCGGCCGTTGATATGAAGGGGGGCGCACAGATCGGTGAGGCCGTTGGAACAGGTGTAAATATGAATGTCCCCCTGTTTCAGCGAGGTCCGCAGGGCCCTTTTGTCGCACGCGTCGCAGATGGCCTTTCCCTTGCGTATCGAGTGCACGTAGTCGCAGAACTCCGAGACGCTCACCAAGATGACCTTCCGCCCCTTCGGGGTCAGCAGGCAAACGCCCACCTGGAAGAGACGGGCAAAACTCCGCAGGAGCTCATTCAGCTTCTCGATGTCCACCGTCTCGCGCCACCACTCGAGAGAACCGTACTCGAATCTCTCGTCGGGCTCCGCCGTTTCTTTTGCCCT
>CALBAF010000521.1 GCA_937926415.1 uncultured Actinomyces sp. | reverse complement strand
CCACCATGTACGGTATCACCGCAACGAGTCGGTACTGTATCCGCTCCTCTCCCCGCACACCAAACTGGACTCGGTGCACTACGTCACGTTGCGCTGCTGCACTGAGGGCGCCGTCGCCCTCTTCACCTGGTGGGTGTGCTGAGGATCCGCTCGGCCACGTCCTTGCACTCCTGGGAGCTGGGGCCCTCCCCGCTGGGGAACAGCACCTCGCGGTAGTAGCGCAGCTCGTCGATGGACTCCAGGATGTCCGCCAGCGCGCGGTGCCCGCCGGCCTTCTTCGGCGCGTGGAAGAAGGTCCTGGGGTACCAGCGCTTGGCCAGCTCCTTGAGGGAGGAGACATCCACGATCCGGTAGTGGAGGTGCTTGATGAGATCGGGCATGTCGCGGGCCAGGAACGCCTTGTCCGTGCCCACGGAGTTGCCCGCGAGCTGGGCGGTGCGCGGCTCGGGCACCAGGGAGGTCACATAGTCCAGGACCGTGGTGCGGGCGGTCTCCATGGTCACTCCGTCCTCCAGCGCGGCCAGCAGGCCCGAGGAGGTGTGCATGGTGCGCACGTAGTCGTCCATCTGCTCCAGTGCGGCGGCGGGGGGCTTGATGAGCACATCGATTCCCTCAGCCAGGGGCTTGAGCTCATAGTCGGTGACGACGACGGCGACCTCGATGAGCGCGTCGGCGCTCTGGTCCAGGCCCGTCATCTCACAGTCGATCCACACCAGCGGGTCAGAGGTAGTCATCTGCTTGCTCACGGGAGCCACTGTAGTCATCTCGGCGAGCTTCAGGCCTGGGACCCTCCCATGGGGTGGTGAGATTCGAGGCGTTATTGGCGGCGATGTGCCGGCGGAGCGGTCCGGTGGCGCGAAGATCGCGATAAGGTCTCCATGAAGTCTGACCGCCCTTGAGCAACACGGAGCACTGATGTCCCACAGCCCCGACCCCCGTCACCTCGGAAGCTCCTACATCATGGAGACCCGGATCGGTGCGGGTGCCCAAGGAGAGGTCGGGCGCGGTCGGCGTACGGACTCTCGCGAGACCTTGGCCTTCAAGGTGCTGCGGGCGGACCTGGTGGAGAA
>CALBAF010000520.1 GCA_937926415.1 uncultured Actinomyces sp. | reverse complement strand
TCTTCCCTGAGGAGGACCAGCCGGGTGTCGACCTCATCCTTCCTGACTTCTCCTCCATCGAGCACCGCATCGACGACGTCGTCGCCCTGGTCCTGACTCACGGGCACGAGGACCACATCGGGGGTGTGCCCTATCTGCTGCGCCTGCGTGAGGACATCCCCCTGGTGGGAAGCGAGCTCACGCTGGCCTTCGTGGAGGCCAAGCTCAAGGAGCACCGTATCCGCCCGGTGCTGCGCCAGGTCATCGAGCACGAGGAGGTCTCCTACGGCCCCTTCGACCTGGAGTTCGTGGCCGTCAACCACTCCATCCCCGACGCCATGGCCGTCATGATCCGCACCGATGCCGGCAACGTGCTGGCCACCGGTGACTTCAAGATGGACCCCCTGCCCATCGACGGGCGCAGCACGGACCTGCGCTCCTTCGCCCGTTTCGGTGAGGAGGGCGTGGACCTGTTCTGCGTGGACTCCACCAACGCCGAGGTCCCGGGCATGGTGGGCCATGAGGGAGAGATCGGCCAGGTCCTGGACAACGTCTTCGCTGACTCCGACGGGCAGATCGTCGTGGCCTCCTTCGCCAGCCACGTCCACCGGGTCCAGCAGGTCCTCGACGCCGCCGCCCTGCACGACAGGCGGGTCGCCCTCGTGGGGCGCTCCATGGTGCGCAACATGGGGATCGCCGCCGAGCGCGGCTACCTCAAGGTCCCCGCCGGCGTCCTCATCGATGCCCGGGACATCACCTCGCTGCCCCCGCACGAGAGAGTCCTCATGGTCACCGGCTCTCAGGGAGAGCCCATGGCGGCCCTGTCCCGGATGGCCCACTCCGAGCACCGCAGCGTCACCATCGAGCCCGGGGACACCGTCATCTTCGCCTCCTCCCTCATCCCCGGCAACGAGAACTCCGTCTTCCGGGTCATCAACCAGCTCATGAGGCTGGGGGCACGCGTGGTCCACCAGGGCAACGCCAAGGTCCACGTCTCCGGGCACGCCTCCTCCGAGGAGCTGCTCCACGTCTACAACATCGTCCAGCCCCGCAACGTCATGCCCATCCATGGTGAGATTCGTCATCTGGTG
>CALBAF010000519.1 GCA_937926415.1 uncultured Actinomyces sp. | reverse complement strand
TGCCGCCGCTCCTGCCGTTGCTCCGGTGGCCGCCCCGGCCCCGTCCTTCAGCGACGAGGCGCTGGCTGACCTCTCCGTCGCCTCGCCTCTCGCGGGCACTGTGGTTCCGCTCGAGCAGGTCAAGGACGAGTCCTTCGCCAAGGGCATGCTCGGCCCCGGCATCGGCATCGAGCCCGCCGACGGCCTCGTCGTCGCCCCCTTCGATGGCACAGTGACCGTCGCCTTCCCGACCGGCCACGCCTACGGCCTCAAGTCCGCCTCCGGCGTGCAGGTCCTCATCCACGTCGGCATGGACACCGTCAAGCTTGATGGCAAGGGCTTCACGCCCCGCGTCGCCAAGGGTGACGTCGTGCGCCGCGGCGATGTGCTCGCCGAGGTTGACCTCGACGTGATCCGCGAGGCTGGCTACGAGACCATCACGCCCGTCGTCGTGACGAACAAGAAGAAGCTTGGCGCGGTGACCCCGGTCGCGAGCGGCGAGATCCAGCGCGGTGACGCGCTGCTCGACGTGGCCCCCAAGGAAGCCTGAGCCTTCCGGGAGTTAGCCTCGACGTAGCGGGTGGGCGGCATCAGCAGTGCGCTGGTGCCGCCCACCCGTCTGTCGTGCCGGTGGTGTCGGATGCGCGTTTCGTTGTGGTGGCACTCGTCGGGGGAGTTCGAGTTCTCGCGCTGCTGGTGTTGACCGTACAGTCTGTGGCTGCTGTGAGGACTGTCGACGGTGAACACGCAATTTCGCATGCAATTCACCTGTGGGTATTTCAGGATCTGAATCGAGGGCGTTGGTATTTCGCGGTTTTTGTGGTGGTGTGGAATGTGACGCCGAGGAATTGCATGCGAAATGTAGAGGAGGCTGCCGACGGCGATGGCGAGAGGGGCTCGACGAGGTGCCGGCACCTGGGCCCTTGAGGTGGCGGTGTTAACCCGCTCATGCGCACTTGGGCCCTACAAGTGGAGCGTGGGCAGGGGTGCCCACGCTCCACTTATCGGGTTAACGTGCGCATTGAAGGGTTAAGGCGCCACCTCAGGGGTTAACGTGCGCGCCGACGCGATTTTTGTTGACGCGCGCTCGTGGGTAGGTGGCGTGCTCGCGCATTGGGGCCGAACACTCGGATAGGTGACCTGCACGTACAGAGGCAATGGACATCCGGATAGGTTATGACGATGCGGATAGGTTATGACGATGCGGATAGCTTATTAACCTATCCGCATGCCAATAACCTATCCGGATGCGGATAACCTATCCGCGTGCGGACCTGTGGGCGCTCGGGGTTAAGAAAATGACGCGGCACAGCGACAATCGTGAACGGCCAGAGCCTCTCAGTATGTGAGGCACTCAGGCGTTGATCGAACGCCCCGGAATTAGGGTGCCCGAGAACTCGACCGTCTGAGCGCGGGGAGCCCCCGCCTCGTCGGACGAGGAACGCGAAGCCTCACCCTCGATCTGGTCGAGGAGGATCGATACCGCAGCCCGGGCGATCTCCTCGATGGGCTGGCGGATCGTCGCCAGGTGGGGGAGGGCGCGGCGCATTGTCTCCGTGCCGTCGAAACCGATGATGGACAGGTCAGTGGGGACCGACAGGTTGCGCGTGCGCGCCCACTCGAGGACCTCGGCGGCCGCCAGGTCATCGGTCGCGAACACCCCGTCGATGGGGGCTTTGGCGCGGGCCTCGTCCAGGGCATCGCGAACCATCGCGAAACGCTGTGGCGTCGGCGTATCGAAGGCCACGGTGACCACGCGCGGCGTCAGACCCGCGCGCTCGACCTCGGTACGGTAACCGGCCTCGCGCAGATTGCGCGGACCCGAACGGGACGTGAGCAGCAGGGGATGACGGCACCCGCCCTCGATGAGCGCGCGCGTCGCCATGGCGCCCGCCTCCTCGTTCGCGCAGCGCACGTTCGGGATGGAAGGGCTCAGCTCGCGGTCGATCGTCACCAGGGGCATACGGATCGTGTCGTACTCACCCAGGCCCTCGTTGTGGGCGCCCGAAATGATCCCGTCGACGCGGTTACCGACCAGCAGCGACAGGTACTCGCGCTCGCGGTCGGCTCGGCCCATGGAGTTACAGATGAGGATGCGATACCCGGCATCGGCGAGGGCGTTTTCGACCTCGACGGCCAGCTCGCCGAAGAACGGGAGGGAGACCGCGGGAACAATGAGGCCGACCGTCTGTGTGCGCTTGCCGTGCAGGGCGCGAGCCAGCGAGTTCGGACGGTAGCCGAGCGTCTCGATTGCGTCGGCGACGTTCTTCTTCGTCTTCTCCGAGAGGTAACCGCGGTTGTTGAGCACGCGCGACACGGTCGTCAGGCTCACTCCGGCCAGCTCGGCGACATCGGCCAGCGTGGGTTCGCGTGAACTCATGCGCGCTCTCCTTTCCTTCCCTCGGTACTTCTTCATTGTAGGTGGTGGGGTGATGGGGAGTTGCCATGCACCTCGGCGAGGCCCTGGCCAGGCAGCGTGTGCGGCTGGCCGGGGAAGGGTTCGTGGTGGCGTCCTTTCTATGGTTTTTCGGCATTTATGAGGGTGATGTATCCCATGTCACCCTCTGTGATACCGGCTTTTGCGCGGGTATCTCAGCCCGTTACCATGGGCCGTACGGGCACCTGTGTCTCACGATGGACATACCCGCATTTGAAAGGAACGACCATGATTTCCCGCACCGTTGCTATTGGTTCCTCCGTTGGCCTCCACGCACGTCCCGCTTCCGTCCTCGCCGAAGCCGTCGATGACTCGGGCGTCGAGGTCACCATCGCTTTTGATGGCGAGGAGGCCGACGCCGCGTCGCTCCTCGAAATCATGACCCTGGGCGCCAAGCACGGCGACGTCGTCACCCTGTCCACCGAGGATGATTCCGCGGGCGCGGTGCTCGACTCGCTCGTTGAGCTGCTCTCGTGCGATCTCGACCAGGAGTGAGCTGATGGCGACGCACGACGTCCTGCACGGCATCGGCGTCTCCGCCGGTACCGCTGCAGCTCCCGCCG
>CALBAF010000518.1 GCA_937926415.1 uncultured Actinomyces sp. | reverse complement strand
TCACGAGGACGGGCTGTCGGGGAACCTGCGCGTTGAAGAACTGTCGCCACCCGCGCCGTGTCTGCAGCCAGGAACGGCCGTCGTCGCCGCGCGCCATGAGGACGCGGCCGAGAATTCGGACGCTGCGCTCAGAGCCGATGCCGCCGAAGCCGACCACGCCCGGGTAGTACCGGCCCTGCGACATGGCGGCGACCAGCAGAGACGACGCGAATTCGCCCACGCCGGCCGTCAGGGCGAGCGCGAGCGAAGGAGATTCGTCGTCGATGAGAGGCGGTCGGAGGCGCATGAGGGCAATCATAGGTCCTCGCGCCCGCGCGGGCGCAAGAATCGAGGCTCTCAGTCGAGGGGGAGCTCGGGCGTCGGGGCGGCTGTATTCTTACGCAGCGCGGGCAGGCCGATCAACATGAGGACGACCATCGCCCACCCCGCACCGGACATGGTGAACAGGCCGCCGCTTGCGCCGATAGCGTCGATCGCGGGTCCGGCGATCGCCGTGCCGAGCGAGGTGCCTAGGTTGATCGAGGTGGACATCCAGGTGAGGCCCTCGGTGAGCTTCGCGGGCGAGACGGACTGTTGGATGATGACGTTGACGTTCGTCATCGTGGGTGCGCAGGTGAGGCCCGTGATGAGGATGACGATGGCCATCGTCCAGACGTTGAAGGCCAGGGGGAAGAGGCTCATGCCGATCGCCATCAGGACGACGCCGATCACGAAGAGCTGCCAGGTGGGGCGCCTCCACGTGCGCGCGCCGTAGACGAGCGCGGCCGTCAGCGATCCGATGGAGAAGAGGGCGAGGAGGATGCCGCCGAGTGCGGGGGTGCCGAGCTCCTCGGTGAAGCTGACCATCGACACTTCCATTGCGCCAAACGTCATGCCCATGCCGATGTAGGTCGCGGCCATGACGAGGACGACGGGCTTGCGGATGACGGACTCGCGTGGGGCGTTCGGATCGTAGGGGATGATCGCGGGCTCGGAGGAGCGACGCGACAGGAACAGGATGCCGCCCACTGCCAGGCTCGCGATCGAGATGATGAGGCCGGTGGCCGGGTGCAGGGCGGTACCCAGGACCGTGGAGAGCACGGGGCCCACGATGTAGACGAACTCGTCGACCGCGGACTCGAGGGCGTAGGCGGTTGTCAGCTGTCCGGGCTTGTGCAGGATCGTTGACCAGCGCGAGCGTACGAGCGCGCCGGGAGCTCCCCAGGTGGCGCCCGCGAGGGCGGCCGGGATGAAGAGCGTCCACGCGGGGGCGTGCATGATGACGGCGGCGACCAGCGCGGACATCGACAGGACCGAGATCGTCCACGCGGGGCCCATGACGCGCAGCTGCCCGTGGCGGTCGACGCGGCGCGCGAGGATGGGCGCGCAGAGTGCCATGACGATGATGTTGACCGCGGCAACGGCACCGGCCAGCGTGTAGTTGCCGTACTCGGTGCGCACCATCAGGATCGTTGACAATCCCACCATGGACATCGGCATGCGCAGCACAAGGCCAGCCGCGGAGAATTTCCAGGACTGACGGTAACGCAGAATGTCAAGATAGGTGCCGAGCATCCGTCCATTCTATCGCCGGGGCAGCGTCCCGAAAGCGAAGTGGAATGGGGCGTACATAACCATTCGGACCCTCCGAGAGGGGAGGGGAGACCGCGAAAAAGCCACGGCCTCGCCGAAAGGGACGAGGCCGTGGCCGAAGAACGGGGAAAGGTCTAGTCGGTCACCTCAAAGACGCCGAGCTGGCCCTTTTCCGCCAGGGAGAGTGCGTGGTTGACGAAGGTGTAGTGGCCAGCCTCGAGTGGCGTGAACTCGACGAAGCCGCCCTCGGCCGCGCCCAGGGTGAGGACCTGGCCCCAGCCGCCGCCGGACCCTCCGCCTCGGATCACGTAGGCGCCCTCGCGCCACACGGTGTCAAACTGGGTGCCCACGACGTGGAAGGTGGTCGCCAGGTTCGGGCCCGCGTCCATGACCCACACGCGCACGCGCTCGTTGGTCTTGATCTGGATCGGGTGAGCCTTGTACTGGAAGGGCACGCCGTTGAAGGCCATCGCGTTGGGCTGCAGGGCCGACAGGAGCGAGGCATCTGCGGGCTGACCGTCCGCGCCCAGGTAGAGCTCGGAGGCGACCATGACGTACTCGCGGTCGACCTTGTCCAGGTCGGTCGGGTCGATGATGACGGCGCCGAACATGCCGTTCGCGATGTGCATCGACATGGGTGCGGTCGAGCAGTGGTAGAGCCAGATGCCCGCGTTCTTCGCGACGAAGGTGTACTCGAGGGTCTGCCCGGGCTCGATGGAGCGCATGACGTTGTCGGGCGCGACGAGGCCCGCGTGGAAGTCCAGCGAGTGGCTCATCGTCCCGTTGTTCACGAGCGTGATGTGGAAAGTGTCGCCGATGTGTCCGCGCAGGATCGGGCCGGGAGCGTCCCCGTTGAAGGTCCACGACTCGCGCGTCAGCGAGCTCGTGACGTTCACGGTCTGCTCGGTGACCGTGAAGGTGTAGTGACGCTCGGTCTCGTTTGTGGCCGGCGGCAGGACCGGGTCGCGCGCGTCGATCGTCGCCGCGTAGTCCGTCAGGGCCGTCGGGGTGGCCGGTCCGGCGGCGGCGTCCTGCCCGTGGTCGTGCCCGTGGTCGTGCCCGTGGTGGGCGTGGCTACCCGAGGACGAGGAACCCGAGGAGGCACCCGTGGCCTGCACGTGCAGGGTCATGCCCATCTCGCGGTGTCCGGGCAGGGAGCACCAGCCCTCGACGTCACCGGAGATGACGCCGAGGTCGAGTTCCTTCGTCTCGCCCGACGCGAGCGACCCGGAGGTCACGCCCGTCTCGAACACCAGGTCGTGGCGCTGGTCCCCCGAGTTCGTGAAATCGATGATGAGACGGTCACCGACCGGCACTTCGATGTGGTTCGGCGTGAAAGCCATACCGTCGACGCCCACGGACACGCGGGTCGTGTGTCCGGTCGGAGTCACGGACGAGGCCGTGGTTCCCGTCCCCGTTCCCGTGCCCTGCGTCGTGGGTGCGGACGGGTTGGACAGGAAGATAGCGAGAGCGAGCGCCACGACGGAGACGACGCCGACGATCGCTCCGGCCGTGCGGCTCACCGGCGAGTGGTCGCCCGTCGGGCTCATGCGCAGCTTCGGCGTTTCTTTCGACGCGGACGCCTTCGGGTTCTCGCCTCCCGACGATGGCGAAGCGGATAGGTTCAGGTCAGCCATGGCGGCCTCCTTGCGTGGTGGGGGATGAAGCGGCAGCGCGCTTGGCGTGCGCCTGGGCCACGCCGCAGCGGGCCATGAGGACGATGTCAACGAGGTAGGTGGCCAGCAGGACCACCCACGCGGCGATGGTGAGGCGTTCGGCGGAGGTTCCGCCCAGGGATGCGACGGCGAGTGCGAAGAGCGCGGCCACGTTGCGAGCCGCCTCCCGGATGGGGGCCCC
>CALBAF010000517.1 GCA_937926415.1 uncultured Actinomyces sp. | reverse complement strand
GTACCGAGCTGAGCCTGTCACGTATGGGTGCGCCGGCGCCAGTTCCGACGAGGCAGGATCGGGGGCCATCAATTCCGTGGGGCTCATCGTCCTGGCCCTCGCGCTTGGGGTTCTCCTCAGCGGGGTTGGTGTTGCTCACCGCGAGCGGGTGCGCCTGCAGGCCGTTGCTGACCTGGCGGCCCTGGCGGGGGCAGAGCAGTCAGCGACGGCAGACTGGGAGGACGTGGGGGAGCGGCCCTGCCGGGCGGCGTCCGCCGTGGCCGGTGCGAATGGCGTGGGTGTTCAATCCTGCGAGGTGCGTGATCTCGACTGCCTGGTGGTCCTCACGCAGCCAGTCAATATCGCTGGTATTTCAATGAATGTGAGCGCTCGGGCACGCGCCGGACCGGAGCGGTAAAAAACTCTCAGGAAATTGCCAGGTTCGTTCAATGGTTCCCACAGGTGGGGTCCGTACATTAATAGTCATCAAGCCAAGGGCGGCACCCACAAAGGGTGAGCCAAGAAAGGGAGCGCATCGGAAGACTTGCACTGTGTTGATGGGATACTCGAAGGGGTCGGCCTTATGGCCGGCCCCTTCGAGTATCTACGGTGCGGGCTTCACGCCCCGGGCGCGCGCTCCTGCAGGTAGGTCAGTAGCGTGATCGCTCCCTGCTTGGACAGGGGCTCGTTCCCGTTGCCGCACTTGGGTGACTGGACGCAGCGTGGGCACCCGGACTCGCAGTCGCAGGAGGAGACTGCCTCGAGGGTGGCGGCCACCCACGACCGAGCGCTGTGAAAGCCGGCGAGTACGTGCCCGGCTCCTCCTCGGAACGCGTCGTGAATGAACACGGTGGGTGCGCCCGTGTCGTCGTGCAGCTCGGTCGACAGGCCACCCAGGTCCCAGCGGTCGCAGGTCGCAACGATGGGCAGGATCCCGATCATCGCGTGCTCGGTCGCGTGCAGCGTGCCCGCCAGGTCCGCGGCCTCGATCCCCATCGCGGCCAGAGCCGCCGGAGTGAGGGTAAACCACGTGGACTTCGTGGGCAGCGTGTGGGTGGGCAGGAACAGCTCGATGTTGCGGATGAACTCGAGCCCGGGCAGGCGCAGCAGGTCGTAGGCGGTGACACGTGTCGACACGTTCGTTGGCCCGTGATGCCAGGTGACCGTGCCGTCGCCGCACACGTAGGTCTCCTCGATGGCGCACACCTCGACGCTCGTGTGGGTCGCCGAGCGCGTGCGCAGGGGAGTGCGCACCTCCTCGACCAGGGCGACGCGCGCGTCGTCGATACGCGCGGGCGGGATGATGATCGACGAGGCCTGGGCCCCCTCGCGCTCCCCA
>CALBAF010000516.1 GCA_937926415.1 uncultured Actinomyces sp. | reverse complement strand
ACACGATGCCGGCTCAGACCCTGAGCTCACACTGATACCGCTCTCGCACGAGAACCCTCATACAAGGAGTACGGATGGACACGTTGCTGTGGCCGCTCAAGGTGGCCGTGGCCTGGGTCATGGTCACGATCCACAAGGCCCTGGTCCTCATCGGGTTCCCCGACGGACCGGGTATTGCCTGGGTGCTGTCCATCATCGGTCTGACGATCGTGGTGCGGCTACTCATCATGCCGCTGTTCGTCAAGCAGATACGAGCCTCCCGCGGGATGCAGCTCCTCCAGCCCGAGATGCAGGCCCTTCAGGCCAAGTACAAGGGCAAGAAGGATCCCGAGTCGCGCCAGCGCATGAACGAAGAGATGATGGCGCTCTATCGCAAGCACGGGACCAACCCCATGGCCTCCTGCCTGCCGATTCTGGTGCAGATGCCCATCTTCTTCGCCCTGTTCCGGGTTCTGGCCTCCCTGGGCGCCGTCGCCGGTGGCACCTACGGACGTCCCTCGATCGGTCCGCTCACGCAGCAGCTGGCCGAGCAGGTCCAGGCCTCCAGCGTCTTTGGCGCCAGCCTGTCCTCCTCCTTCCTGAGCAGCTCCGACACACAGGTCAAGATCGTTACGGTCGCCATGATCATCATCATGTCGGTGACGCAGTGGTACACCATGGCGCAGCTGTCGATGAAGAACATGTCGACGGAGTCCCTCAACTCCGACAACCCCATGATCCGTTCCCAGCGGATGATGCTGTACGTGATGCCGGTGATCTTCGCCGTCTCCGGCGTCAACTTCCAGATCGGGGTGCTCGTCTACTGGGTGGTCTCCAACCTGTGGACCATGGGCCAGCAGTTCTTCACCATCCGCAACATGCCCGCACCCGGCAGCGAGGCGGAGAAGAAGTACCGCGCCCGGATCAACGCCAAGCGGGCGCGCAAGGGCCTGCCCTCCCTGGAGGAGGAGGAACGGGCCGAGGCGATCGCCAAGGCCGAGGCCGAGGGACGCACCGGAGGTCAGCGGGTGCAGCCGGTGCGCAAGAACCGGCAGAAGAAGTCCGGCGGTCAGGGCGAGTCCCGCAGTGAGGCCTTCGTCGACGACTCCGATGTCGAGCAGCTCGAGGAC
>CALBAF010000515.1 GCA_937926415.1 uncultured Actinomyces sp. | reverse complement strand
TCGAACATGGCGCGCACGCGGCCGTAGGACGAGCCGACCACGAGGGAGTCGCCCACGTGGAGCGTGCCACGCTGGACCAGCATGGTCGCGACTGCGCCGCGGCCCTTGTCCAGGTTCGCTTCGATGGCGACGCCGCGCGCATCGGTGTTCGGGTTGGCCTCGAGGGTCAGCGCCGCGTCGGCGGTCAGCAGGACGGCCTCGAGCAGCTCGCGGATGCCCTGGCGCTGCTTGGCGGAGATATTCACGAACATGACGTCGCCGCCGTACTCTTCCGCGACCAGGCCGTACTCGGTGAGCTGGGAGCGGATCTTCTCCGGGTTCGCCGTGTCCTTATCAACCTTGTTGACCGCGACGACGATCGGAACGCCGGCGGCCTGCGCGTGGTTGATGGCCTCGACCGTCTGGGGCATGACACCGTCATCGGCTGCGACCACGAGGATCGCGATGTCGGTGACCTGAGCGCCACGAGCACGCATAGCCGTGAAGGCCTCGTGACCGGGGGTATCGATGAAGGTGATCGGGCGGGCGGTGCCGTCCTCAGCCTTGACCGTGACCTGGTAGGCGCCGATGTGCTGGGTGATGCCGCCGTGCTCGGTGTCGACGACGTCGGTGTGACGGATCGCGTCGAGCAGCTTGGTCTTACCGTGGTCGACGTGACCCATGACGGTGACGACCGGCGGACGGGGCACCATGTTCTCGGCGTCGTCGAGTTCTTCGGCCTCGAGGTCGATGTCGAAGGACTCGAGCAGCTCGCGGTCCTCGTCCTCGGGGGAGACGACCTTGACGTCGTAGCCGAGCTCCGCGCCCAGGGCCTCGAAGGTGTCCTGGTCGAGGGACTGCGTGGCGGTCGCCATCTCGCCCAGGGCGAAGAGGACCGTCACGAGCGCTGCGGGGTTGACGTCGATCTTCTCGGCGAGGTCAGCAAGGGATGCGCCCTGACGGATGCGGATCTGCTGTCCATCGCCACGAGGAATCGAAACGCCACCAATGACGGGTGCGTTCTGCTGTTCAAACTCTTGACGCTTTGCGCGCTTCGACTTACGTCCGCGCGAGCTCTTGCCGCCAGTGCGACAGCCACCGAGAACTTCTTCGAATCAAACTCCGATGCCGCCT
>CALBAF010000514.1 GCA_937926415.1 uncultured Actinomyces sp. | reverse complement strand
CAGCTCATCGCCTCCAGGACCGGCAGACCGAAGCCCTCCGCGATCGAGGGGTAGGCCAGGATGAGGCAGCCCGAGAGGAAACCGGGCAGGTCCTCGAGGGGCAGATAGCCGGGGCGCAGGACCGTCAGGTGCTCGGGCACCGAGGCCAGGGCCGGGGCGATGTCCTCGTCCCACCCCTTACCTCCGGCCAGCACGAGGGCCGGGGGATTGGGGCGGTCAGAGACGGCCTTGACCCAGCCGCGCACCAGGTTCGGCACGTTCTTGCGGGGCTCCAGCGTGCCCAGGAAGCCGATGTAGTCGCGGCCTTCCAGGCCCAGCGAGGCCTTGACGCGCTCGCGCTCGGCGTCCGAGACCGGGTGGAAGATTGAGCGATCCACACCGTGGTAGGCGACGTAGAACTGCGAGGGGTCACCGCCCGCGTACTTGATGGTCTCGTCGCGCGTGGCCAACGAGGGAACCACGAGGGCGTCCGCGCGGCGGATCGCGCGGCGAATCGCCGTCGTGAAGAAGCGCTGCTTGAGGCGCGAGTGCGCCTGCGGGTGCGAGAAGAACGTCGCGTCGTGCAGTGTGATGACAACCGGAACGCCCGGGAACTGCGGAGACGTGTAGTGCGGGGAGTGCAGCACGTCGGGGCGCACCTTGCGGATCAGCTTGGGCAGGCCCGTCTGCTCCCAGGCCATGCGCGCGGGACGCGACTCGAAGCGCTGCGAAATCGGGATAATGCGGGCCGAGGGCAGGCGCGTCGCAAAGTGCTCGGCATCGCGCTCCTGGACCGCCATCGTCAGGTCCACGCCCTGCTCGACCAGCTCCGGCACCAGGTCATCCACGTAGCGGCCGACGCCACCCAGGTCGGCGGGGATCGCAGTGCCGTCCAGCAGGACGCGGATCGGATGCGAGTGAGAAGCGAAGTGGGCCACGATCATCCCCATTGGGTCGGGAGCAACAACTATTCCCCTTATCGTATGCCATTTTGCGCTCGCGGATACTTTTGTTCCCGCCCCCGCGCGCCCGTGAACTACCCTGGTCACATGAGCGTCAACGTTGGAATGGTCGTCGAGCAAATGTGGCAGCCGGTGCCCGGGGGGTCCGGCC
>CALBAF010000513.1 GCA_937926415.1 uncultured Actinomyces sp. | reverse complement strand
GGCGTGGGCGCTGGCCTCCCTGCGCGCCCCGGAGCTGTGGGAGGTGGCGCTGACGCGCGGCTCCGACGTGCGCGAGGAGCGCCACTATGTGCCGGGCAGCGCCGACCCGGAGCTGCTCATCATGCACCAGGGTGGGGGACTGGGCCGTTCTGTGCCCGTCTCCTCGGCAGTATCCGCGGTCGTGGGCGCCTCCGACGGTGAGCTGACGGTCGGACAGATCGCGGCGGCCGTCGCGATGCTCACCGAGGCCGACGTCGACGACGTGCGCGCCGAGATCGAGGCGCCCCTGCGCGACCTGATCCGGTGGGGATTCTTGACGTTCTGAGCGTTGTTGTGTGCGTGGGCGCCGCGGCTGCAGGGGCAGCCGCGGCGCTTGGCGTAAGAGTGACGTTACTTGTTGTGGGGGTGGAACCGGCCCGGGCCCGTGATCTCCTACTGGCCGTAGTGGAAGCGGCAGGAAATGATCCAGAGGGCTTTGCCGTCGTCGCTGATCTGGTAGATCAGGCGGTGCCGTGAGTCGATCCGGCGTGACCAGTACCCCGAGAACTCGTAGCGAAGAGGCTCAGGCTTGCCGATCCCCTCGTTCCCATTGCGCTGGATATCCGCAATGAGGGCGTTGATGCGCTTGAGGGTCTTGCGATCCTCGAACTGCCACCAGACATAGTCGTTCCAGGCGTGTGGGGTCCACAAGACTTTGAGCATCGTTAGTTCTCCGCATCAGGGATATCGATGAGATCGTGCTCTTCGAGGTTGCCGTGTCGCAGCTGTGCGATCGATTCACGCAGGTGACGGGCGTTTGCCGGGGACTGCATGAGGTAGACGGTCTCCATGAGGGACTCGTACTCGTCGAGGGCGATGATGACGACGCTCTCGTGGCCCTGTCGGGTGATGACGATTTCCTCGCGGTCGTTGACGACCTGGTCGAGGACTTCGGCGTAGCGTGCGCGCGACTCGGTGTAGGTCATGATCTTCATGGGGTGCTCCTGTGCTCGCCTATGTACAGAACAGTGTACAGCAGGTGAGGGCGTGTGTCGCCAGTGGGCTGGTGATGTGCCAGGGTGTCGCTACAGGATGATCGGATTGCCGCCGATGGACATGGGGGCGCGGGTGCGGGGGCTGCCCTCAGCGCTATCGTCTCTCGTCGAGCCGGTGGAGGCGTCCCCACCAGCGGGTGATCAGCCACTCGTCGTGCGTTGAGATAACCAGGGTTCCCTCCCACTTGCGCATTGTCTCTTCGAGGGACTCCAGGGCGTTCAGGTCCAGGTAGTTCGTGGGCTCATCGATCACGAGGATCTGAGCGTCGGCCCGCGCCGCGAATGCCAGCTGAGCCCTGCGTTGGTTTCCCGCGGAGAGCTCACCGAGCGGCCGGTTCCACGCCGCTGGGGGAACGAATCCCTTCCCGGCCTCCCCGATGCCCAGGTACCACGCATCCTCGGGGATGAGGGGGTCGCCGGGCCGCGGGAGCACCTGGGGCACGAGGACGACCCCGGAGGCGGCGTCGACGCATCCGTGCGCCCCGCTGGGGGCCCCGCGTGCGATCCACTCCAGTAGGGTGGTCTTGCCCGACCCGTTGGGCCCCGCGACGAGGAGGTGCTCGCCGTAGCGCACCTCGAAGGATGTCGGCGCTAGGCGTCCCTCCACCGACGCGCCGCGGACGGCCAGGGCGATACCCATTGCGTGTGGGTGCGGTGACCTCCCGCCCGTGGTGGTCCTCATGGCGCGGGGGAAAGAGAACGCACCCTCGTCATAGCGGGGCTTGGGGACTTCGCGTGCCGCGAGGACCGACAGCTTCTGGGAGTCGTCGTTGATGCGCCTCGTCGAGGCGGCCTGGCTGCGGTCGGCGTAGTACTTCTGTGCCATCCTCGTCTCGGTGCGGGGTTTGAAGCGTGCGTGCCCCACCACCGTCGAATCCCGCTGGTGAGATACGAGTCGGCGTTTCTCGGCCTGCTGATCCGCATGGATCGCGGTGTGCAGCGAGCGTGCGTCGGCCTTGTTGCGCAGGTAGTCCGAATAGGATCCTCGTACCCTGTACGCCCCGAAGTCCGCGGGCTCTCCCTTGGAGATTGCCACCGCCCGCCACGGTGTCGGATCCAGGTCGAGCAGCGCGGTCGCCGTGCGCTCAATGAAGGCTCGGTCGTGGCTGGTCATGAGCACCGGGCCCTGCCAGTCGTCGATTGTGTGTGCCAGGTGCTCGCGCCCGTCAGTGTCCAGGTGGTTCGTCGGCTCGTCCAGGACGAGGGCCTCTGGTCGATCGATGAGGGTGAGGGCCAGGCGCAGGCGGGCACGTTGCCCTGGGGAGAGGGAGGCGAGGGGGCGGGAGCGGTCGAGGCCTCCTAGGTCGAGGGCCTCCAGGGTCTGTTCGAGGCGCGTGTCGATGGTCCACGCATCCCGCGTGATCATCGCCGCTAGGACGCGGTCGTACTCAGCTTCGTCGCGCGGAGAGGGGTCCCGGGCGAGGCGCTCGGTGAGGAAGTCGAAGCGCGCCGCCAGCTCGCGGGTGTCCGACGTGGCGGCATTGATGAGCTGTGCGATGGTGCGGGACTCCCTGTCCCCCGCGAGTGGAGGGTGGGACGCCAGAGGGACTCCCGGTGCTGACCGCGTGGCCGCGGGCCGATGAATTGGGGGAACTAGCTGGGTTGCGGAGAGTGCCGGGCCGGTGATCGTTCCGGAGTCCGGCTGGAGTCGGCCCGCTGCGAGGGCCAGCAGCGTTGACTTGCCGATCCCGTTCGGGCCGACGACGACGAGGCGGTCGGCGGGCCCACACGTGAAGGAGACGTTAGTGAGGACGGGCAGCGTGCCGTAGGAAAAGAAGACGTGGGAAAAGACAATCGTGGACATAATGCACCTTGGGGAGGAGGGGCAGGGAGGCATTATGTCAGGAGTCCATGGGGACATTATACCGGCAACGGTGCGCAGGCGCGGTAGTTCTGCACGGAAATGGGGCGTCCTCCTGGGGCCGTCTGACAAGACTAACGGCTTGCCGCCGGACGATATGGGCATGCGGGAGGACACCCGGACAAAATACTCCCCCGCGAGCCCTCGTTGGGGCCCGCGGGGGAGGAACGGCGACTACTGAGAGATCCTCAGAACAGCAGCGGCGCGAAGCCGGCCACCGGGGCGACGACCGCGGCGCCACCCAGCACAGCTGCCTTGATGTAGGGGAAGGCGACGAAGGCCGCGATGATGAGGACCACGAGCAGCGCCATGAGGATGAGGTTGTTGCGCTGGCGCTTGTACTGCTCGGGGGTCAGCTCCTCCTTCTTACGGATGAGCGGGGCCTCGCCGTGGACGGAACCGGTGTTGCCGCCGGGCTTTGCGCCCTCGTTCTCGGTCGGGAAATGCTGGTCGGACATGGTGGTCTCCTACGGGATGTTTAAGGGGATCAGTTGACGATCGGCTTGCCGCCGATGGACATGGGGGCGCGGGTGCGGGCCTGGGCGTCGAGGTCCTTCTCCCACGCGGAGGCGTCCTCCCAGTTGACGGAAGACAGCAGGTGCAGGGCGCCCATCTCGCGCAGCGCGTCGAGGATGATGAAGCGCGGGGCGGGGTAGGGGGCGTTCCACGGGATCGCGGTCCACAGGCCGTTCTTGCCGACGAGGAACTCGCCGCGGTTTCGGTCGTGCAGGTCATTGTTCGCGGTCTGCGCGTCGCCCTCGGCGGCCCACAGCCAGCGGGTGACGCGGAAGGCCTCCCACGTCTCCTCCCACGAGGAGTAGGAGAACTGCAAAGCCCGGTTGATGACCGCGAGAGTGTCCCAGGCCTCGTCCTCGCTCAGCCAGCCCTGGCCGGCACCCGCGCGCGTCAGGTTCGCGGCACGAATGAGGTCCCACGCGGCGAAATCGAGGGTCTGGATGCCGCGGTCGTTGTCCAGGAAACGGCGGATGCGCCAGCGGCGCTCCCAGTCCTCCATCGACGAGTCGGCGGTCTTATTCAGGCGAGCGATCTCGGTGTCCGCCCAGCCGGGCCTCGCGCAGCGCTCGCGCAGGGCTGCGAAATCCTCGCGGTGCCCGGCGCGCAGAAGCGAATAGATCTGGCGGAGCAGGCCCTCGCGGTCCGTGATACCCCAGTCGCGCTCCAACATCGCCTTCATGGCGCCCGGCTGCGCGAGCTCCAGACGGTTGACGATCTCATCGGCGCACAGCGAGTAGACCATGGACGGGGCCAGCAGGCGAGCCTGCGGGTCGGTGGCCATGTCCTCGCGCTTGCCGCGCAGCTTCGGGGTGTGGTGCTCGTTGAGCTTGTTCCACTCGCCTTCCTTGCCGGCCTTGCGCACGTCGCGCGGCGCGGGAACGGCACCCTTCGAGCGGGCCGCAGCCTGCTTGAAGTAATGCGTCGCAAGGGCCACGATGACGCAGCCGATCGCGAACCAAATCGGGAACGGAATGTCGGAGAGGAAATTCTGGAGCACAGACTGATTGTGCCCGATGGAAAGCACATCACACAATTCAGGGGCGCTCGTGCGCGCCACGTGGGACGAGGCCGGGGCTTCCCCTATGTAATAGGTATCGCCGCGTGCACCACTCCGATGCGTCGCCCGGGCGCGCCCGCGCGCGAGAATCCGCCACTGCCTCGTGAATGTCAAACCCGAGGGGCGTGAGACGCGCGGAAGCGCCCCCGGTACCCAGATGCGGGTGGGACGCGGTAAGGTCCATCCCAGATGCCTCGCCGGGTGAACCGCGGGTGAGGGTGCTACAAATACTGGGGAAGCGACGGAAGGGACCGGCAATGTCAGCGACGAAGCTCGTGATCGTGGAGTCTCCTGCGAAGGCAGCCACCATCGAGGGATACCTGGGTCCCGACTACCACGTGACCGCCTCCATCGGCCACATTCGCGACCTCCCGCAGCCCTCCGAGCTGCCCAAGGACATGAAGAAGGGGCCCTTCGGCCGCTTCGCCGTCAACGTGGATGACGGTTTCGCACCGTACTACGTGGTGAACCCGGACAAGAAGAAAAAGGTCACCGAACTCAAGAAGCTCCTCAAGGAGTGCGACGAACTTTATCTGGCAACTGATGAGGACCGCGAGGGTGAGGCCATCGCGTGGCACCTCCTGCAGGTCTTGAAGCCGAAGGTTCCCGTGCGCCGCATGGTGTTCCACGAAATCACGAAGGAAGCGATCCAGCGCGCCCTGGAGAACACGCGCGACCTGGACACCGACCTCGTGGACGCGCAGGAGACCCGCCGCATCCTCGACCGCCTCTACGGCTACGAGGTCTCGCCTCTCCTGTGGCGCAAGATCCGCCCGTCCCTGTCCGCCGGCCGCGTGCAGTCGGTGGCTACGCGCCTCGTGGTCGCCCGGGAGCGTGACCGCATGGCGCACGTGAGCGCCCAGTACTGGTCGATCGACACGGCTTTCACGTCGGCGGGCCAGGCCTTCGGCGCGCG
>CALBAF010000512.1 GCA_937926415.1 uncultured Actinomyces sp. | reverse complement strand
TGGAGAGGCGAGACTGCGCGGTCTTGAGCTGCTCGGAGAAGATCTTGGTGCCGGGTGTCGCCTCGGCCTCCTCGGCCGCGTACTCGGCGACGACCGTCATCTGGCCGGCCTTGCTCATTGGCAGCTGGAACTCGCGCGACTGCGTGAACTCGAGGAACTTGTACGAGGCCTCAAGATCCTTGGTCTGTTCCGTGATGACGATGGACTCGCCGCCAACGACCGAGATCGATCCGCCCTCTCCGGCGGGAACCTTGGAGTAGTTGGGCTTGAAGTCCGGGTACGAGCCCGCCCAGATCTGATCCATCCACGGGCCGTCGAGGATCGTCGCGTACTCGCCGTTCGGCATGCCGTCCTGGGTCTTGGTCGCGCCCTCGTTGCCGATGATGGCGTTGGGGATCTGCCCCTGCTGGTACAGGTCCACGAGGAACTGGACGCCGGCCACGGACTTATCGGAGTCCAGGTAGCCCGAGGCCTTGGTCTGCTCGGGGTCGGAAATGTCGCCGCCCGCGCTCCAGATCCACGGCATGATGTTCCACTGCGAGATGTCCCCATCGGCGAAGGCGTAGACCGAACCACCCGCGTCCTTCGCCTTGGCGGCGAGGTCCTTGAGCTCTTCGAAGGTCTCGGGGGCCTTGTCGACGCCGAGCTTAGCGAGGGCATCGGGGTTGGAGATGAGCACGCGCGTGTTCGTGTCCAGAGGCAGGCCGTAGTGGTGGCCGTTGTACAGGGTCGTGCCGAGCAGGCCCGGGTAGACCTTGGACGCGAGCGCGTCGTAGTTCGGCATGTTGCCGTCGAGCTGCTTGAGGACACCCAGCTTCGCGAACTGCGCATTCCAACCAAGGTCGGTACGGATCAGGTCGGGCAGTTCCCCGGCCGCGGCGCCGGTCGTGAGCTTCTGCTTGAGGCCGTCGTATGGCATGTCGACGTACTTGATGGTGATTCCTGGGTTCGCCTTCTCGAACGCGGGGATGATTTCCTTCTCCAGCGCGTCCTTCTGGGCGCTGTTGGAGCCCGCGCCGTACGTGCCCCACAGGGTGAGTTCGACGGTCGAGGAGCCGGATCCGGAAGACGATGACTGGTCGGCTGTGTTGCCGCCACAGGCTGCAAGCATCGAGGCCGCAGCGAAAAGGGTGACACCGACGGTAAGGAGACGCTTCTGCTTCATTGCACTGTGCACTTTCTCG
>CALBAF010000511.1 GCA_937926415.1 uncultured Actinomyces sp. | reverse complement strand
AGGCCGGGTTCTCCAACGTCTCCCTGGTGGCAGCGCAGGCAGATCCCGACCCGGACTTCCCGACCGTGCCCTTCCCCAACCCCGAAGAGGCCGGCGCCCTCGACATGGCAATCGAGCAGGCGCGCGAGCAGGGGGCCGACCTCATCATCGCGGTCGACCCCGATGCGGACCGCTGTGCGCTCGCGGTGCCCGATCCGGCCTCGGAGACGGGATGGAGTCCGCTGAGCGGCGACCAGACCGGTTCTCTCCTGGGTGAGTTCCTGGCCGCGCGCGGCCTGACGGGATCGCTCGCGAACTCGATCGTGTCTTCGCGCCTACTCTCGCGCATCGCCCGCGCTCACGGCCTGGAGCATCACACGACGCTCACGGGCTTCAAGTGGATCGCCCGCGCCCCCGGGCTTGGATTCGGCTACGAGGAAGCCATCGGCTTTTGCCCCGACCCGGCCCACGTGCACGACAAGGACGGCATCGCGACCGCGGTCGTCGCCGCGTCCCTGGTGGCCGCCCTCAAGGCGCAGGGACGCAGCGTGTGGGACGAGCTGGAGCGCCTGGCGCGACTGCACGGCCTGCACGTGAGCTCGCCGCTGACCTTCCGCGTCGAGGAGATCGAGCAGATCGCCAGCGGTATGGCGCGCCTGCGCGCCCAGCCGCCGAGCGTCCTGGCTGGTTCTCCCGTCGTCGAGGTCTCGGACCTGTCGCAGGGGTACCGCGGCCTGCCGCCCACGGACGGTGTCCTGGTGCTCACCGAGGCGGGGGATCGTGTCATCGTGCGCCCCTCGGGCACCGAGCCCAAGCTCAAGTGCTACCTCGAGGTGATCCTGCCTGTTGCCGAGGGGGAGCCGTTGCCCTGGGAGCAGGCACGCGAGCGCCTTGAGGCAATTAAGGGAGCTTTCGCCGAGATTATCGGCCTGTAGAAGCACAACGGGGACTCCGTCGGCGTATTTTCTGCGGGTAAAGCCCTGCGTAAGGAAATAGATAACGCTATACTTGCGTATATGGCAACAAGCAGTGAATCGCTGGCGGAGACCCTGCCCTTCGCCGACCGGCCCGTCGAGAAGGCGCCCGGCCACTGGGTGCTCGCCCGCGCCGGAAAGACGGTGCTGCGCCCCGGCGGCCTCGCCCT
>CALBAF010000510.1 GCA_937926415.1 uncultured Actinomyces sp. | reverse complement strand
CGAGGTTTTTGGCGCCGACCGTGCCGCCGCGCTGTGCCGCGAGCTCACGAAAGACTACGAGGAGGTGCGCCGCGGAACGCTCGGCCAGCTCGCGGAAGGAGCCGAGGACGTGCTCGGCGAGGTGACGATCGTCGTCGCCGGATACACGCACAGCACACGCGCTGAAGATCACGTCGGTGCCGTCCTCGCGCTCGCGGCGGAAGGTATGCGCCTCAAAGACGCCGCAGCCGAGGTGGCCGCGGCGACGGGCGCGCGCAAGAACGACCTCTACAAGGCCGCCCTCGCCGCGAAGTGACGAGGCCTGGGCGCCGTCAGGGAATTTACTCAGACGAGCAAGATGCCCTCCGTCATCATCCACTCGCGAGCCACCGCGCCCAGCTCCTCGGTCACGGGGGCGGTCAGCTCACGCAGGACACGCGTCCGGAACCCGGCGTGAACAGCATCCACGGCCGTGCACGCCACGCAGTGCGACTCAGCGAGGCCCACGACGTCGACGTCCGTGATGTCGGCAGCGCGCAGCGCCTCCTCCAGCGTCTTCCCATCCTCGGTGGTTCCCTCGAAGCCCGAGTAGGCGGCCTTGTACTGGCCCTTCTTGATCGTCACGTCCGCGTTCACGTGGGCGAGCGCCGGGTGCAGCTCGGCCTCGGCCGTGCCCGCGACGCCGTGCGGGGGCCAGGTGTCTACGAAGTCCGGCGTCTCGGAGAAGTGAGCGCCCGGATCGATGTGCCAATCCTGCGTGGTGACGATCAGCTGATACTCATCGCGGTGCGCGTCCACGTAGTCGGCCACGGCCTCGGCGACGGCGTTGCCGCCCGTCACCGGGAGGGCACCACCTTCGCAGAACGTGGGTTGAACGTCGACGATAACGAGTGCGCGGGGCATGGGACCTCCCTGATACATCAGTATTTTCCCCAAGCGTATCACCTGGGTCACAGTGGCCCAATCGCTGTGTCCGCTCGTCGATATGCGGCCGGTTGCCCGTTTATGACACCGACGCAGTATTGTTAGGGGCTATGAGTCGTATTCTGTCCGCCGTCGCATGGCCCTACGCCAACGGCCCCCGTCATATTGGCCACGTTGCGGGATTCGGTGTCCCCTCCGACGTTTTCTCCCGGTACATGCGAATGGCCGGCCACGACGTCCTCATGGTGTCCGGCACCGACGAACACGGAACCCCCATCCTGGTGGCCGCCGACGGCGCCGGCGTGAGCGCCCGCGAACTCGCAGACCAGAACAACCGCCTCATCGTCGAGGACCTCGTGGCCCTGGGCCTGTCCTACGACCTTTTCACCCGCACGACCGCCGGCAACCACTACCGCGTCGTCCAGGACATGTTCGCCACCGTGCGCGACAACGGCTACATGATCGAGCAGGTCACGCGCGCCGCGATCTCCCCGTCCACCGGGCGTACCCTGCCCGACCGCTACATCGAGGGCACCTGCCCGATCTGTGGCGCCGAAGGAGCGCGCGGCGACCAGTGCGACAACTGCGGCAACCAGATGGACCCGACCGAGCTCATCAACCCGCACTCGCGCATCAACGGCGAGACCCCCAACTTCGTGGAGTCCACCCACTACTTCCTCGACCTGCCCGCCCTGGCCGATGCCCTGTCCGCCTGGCTCGACGAGCGCGAGAAGTCCGGCACCTGGCGTCCCAACGTCATCAAGTTCTCCCAGAACTTCCTCGAGGACATCCGTCCCCGCGCCATGACGCGCGACATCGACTGGGGCATCCCGATCCCCGGCTGGGAAGACCAGCCCACCAAGCGCCTCTACGTGTGGTTCGACGCCGTCATCGGCTACCTGAGCGCCTCCATCGAGTGGGCGCGCCGCACCGGCGACCCCGAGGCGTGGCGCAAGTGGTGGAACGACCCCGAGGCCCTGTCCTACTACTTCATGGGCAAGGACAACATCGTCTTCCACTCCCAGATCTGGCCCGCCGAGCTGCTCGGCTACAACGGCCAGGGCGCGAAGGGCGGCACCCCCGGTGACCTGGGCATCCTCAACCTGCCCACCGAGGTCGTCTCCTCCGAGTTCCTCACGATGGAGGGCAAGAAGTTCTCCTCCTCGCACGGCATCGTCATCTACGTGCGCGATTTCCTCTCGCGCTACCAGGCCGACGCCCTGCGCTACTTCATCAGCGCCGCTGGCCCCGAGACCTCGGACTCCGACTTCACGTGGGCCGAGTTCGTGCGTCGCACCAACGGCGAGCTCGTCGCCGGCTGGGGCAACCTGGTCAACCGCACCGCGTCCATGATCGCCAAGAAGTTCGGCGAGATCCCCACCCCCGGTGAGCTCGAGGACATCGACCGCGCCCTCCTGGATGCCGTCGAGGCCGGTTTTGAGACCGTCGGCAACCTGATCCGCCACCACCGCCAGAAGGCGGCGCTGTCCGAGGCCATGCGCCTGGTCGGCGAGGCCAACAAGTACGTGACCGACACCGAGCCCTTCAAGCTCAAGGCCCCGGAACAGCAGGAGCGCCTCGCGACGGTCCTGTGGACCCTGGCCCAGGCGGTCGCGGACCTCAACCTTATGCTGTCCCCGTTCCTGCCCCACGCGGCCAACGACATCGACCGCGTCATGGGCGGCGCCGGCGAGATCGCGCCGATGCCCTACATCGAGGACGTCGAGGAGCTCGACCCGCAGGTCCTGCCCGCCGACTTCGAGGGCCGAAACGGCTACCCGATCATCACCGGCGACTACACGAAGGTTCCGACCTGGGAGCGCCACCCGATCACGGTCGGCACCCCGATCTCCAAGCCCACGCCGGTCTTCGTGAAGCTGGACGAGTCCATTGTCGAGGAGGAGCTTGCCCGATACGCGGACGTTCGCCCCGACGACGTGACCGGCGCCTGATCTGGGTTTTTCGTTGATCTGTTGCGTTTTATGGTAGGTGTGACGCACGTTTGACAGCGCGCGGGTGGGACGGAAGCGTCCCGCGCGCTCGTTCGTTCCGGGGTGTTACCGTGAGGTCATGGCCGAAGATTTTCTCGCGTCCGCCCTCGCTGCCGAGGCCTCGTCGCGTGCCCAGCAAGATCCCGACTACCCCCTCTTCCACGTCGCGCCCCCGGTGGGCCGACTGAACGACCCGAACGGCCTCATCGAGGTCGGTGGGACGTACCACGCGTTCTTCCAGTACACGCCCGAGCATCCGCGTCGACTCGTCTGCTGGGGCCACGCCACCTCCGTCGACCTGACCCGCTGGGACTATCACGCCCCCGCGATCCTGCCCGACACCCACCAGGACGCCAACGGCGCATACTCGGGCACGGCCATCGAGGTCGGCGACCACGTCGAGCTGTGGTACACCGGCAACTACAAGGACCCCGAGACGGGGGAGCGCGAGGCCACCCAGTGCGTCGTCACCACGACCGACATGGTCACCTTCGACAAGCTCGTGCCCCCGATCATCGGCCGCCAGCCCGAGGGCTACACGGCCCACTTCCGCGATCCGCAGGTGTGGCGCGATGCGGACGGTTCCTACCGGATGCTGCTCGGCGTCCAGCGCGACAACCTCACGGGCGCGGCCCTGCTCTACCGCTCTGCGGACCTGCGTGCGTGGGAGTGCGAAGGCGAGATGGCCTTCCCCGACGCCGGCGGCGCCTTCGACGCCTTCGGTTACATGTGGGAGTGCCCCAACCTCGTGCGCCTCGTCGATGAGGAGACCGGCCAGGCCCGCGACGTGCTGATTTTCTGCCCCCAGGGCATTTCGCCCGAGCACGAGGGCTTCGAGAACATCTTCCCGTGCGTCGCCATCGTCGGAGAGCTCGTGGGCACCGAGTTCCGTGGAGCCGACGGCTCCTTCGAGGAGCTCGACCGCGGTACCGAGTTCTACGCTCCCCAGATCATGGCCCGCTCCGCGTCCTCGGACCCGGGTGCGCCGACCCTCCTCTTCGGATGGGCAGGCAACGCGAGCGAGGATGACCAGCCCTCCATCGAAACCGGAGGCTGGGTGCACTGCTTCACCGCCCCGCGTGCCCTCACCCTGCGCGGCGGCCGCGTCATCGCTCGCCCGTACCTG
>CALBAF010000509.1 GCA_937926415.1 uncultured Actinomyces sp. | reverse complement strand
ACGATGGCGCAGCAACCTCCCTGCCCGTGGGCGACATCGACACGGCGCTGACCTCGAAGAGCGGGCAGTCCGCGCCCTCCTCGACCGGCACCGAAGCGGACCCGGCGCGCGTCGTCGGCGTCATCGTCCAGCTCGAGGATGGCGCGTCCCGCGAGGGTGCGATCAGTGAGATCAACGAGGCCGTGTCCGCCCTCTACCCGGGAACGCAGGCCCAGGTGGAGCGCGAGTACGACAACGTCATGTCGGGCTTCGCCCTCAAGGCACCCGTCGGTGCGCTCGATGCAATCCGCCGTGCCCCGGGCGTACGCGCCGCGTTCCTCGAGCGCGAGGGTCGCGTCAGTGATGTGGCCACGCCCGATGCCGAGGGTGGCATCGAGTCCTCGCAGACCGGCGGGCAGGACCCCGCCAACCTGAGCGCCCATCTCATGATGCACGTCGACCAGGTCGCCCAGAAGGGCGAAGGAAAGGTCATCGCCGTCATCGACACGGGTGTCGACATGACGCATCCGGCATTTACCGGCGAACTCGCGGGAACGCCCCCGCTCACCCCGCAGAAGGTCGCCGCGATGACCTCGCAGCTGGGTGAGGGCAAGACCGGCGTCTACGTCTCGCAGAAGTTCCCCTTCGCCTACGACTACGCGGACGGCGACAACGACGCGTCGCCGGCGAAGACCCCGTACGGTTCCCACGGGACGCATGTCGCCGGCATCGCCGCAGGTAACGCCGACAAGATCGTCGGCACCGCCCCGAACACTCAGGTGATCGTCGCGAAGGTGACGCGCAGCGAGGACGACGCGCTGCTGGACTCGGCGCTGCTCGCCTCCCTCGACGATATGCTCGTCCTGCATCCCGACGTCATCAACCTGTCGCTCGGCTGGACGGCCGGCATGGATAACGAGGCCGACTCGGTGTACGCGACCGTGTACAAGAGGCTGCAGGAAGCGGGCATCACCGTCAACGCGGCCTCGGGCAACGCCTTCTCCACCGGGTACGGCAACAACTCGGGCAAGGGCCTGCCCTACGCCTCGGACCCCGACTCCTCGGTCATGGATGAGCCGGCCACCTACTCCTCGGTGGTTGCCGTCGCCTCGGTCGAAAACGCCCTGATGCGCAACGCCTTCACCGTCAATGGGAAAGACATCGGATATCAGCGCGCTCGCGGCCTCAACGGCGAGAAGGTCGCCTTCTTCTCCGACCTGCCCGCAGGCACCTACGAGTACGTGGACGCCGGGTTCGCCTCGGAAGAGGATGCTGCCGCGCTCAAGGCCAAGTATCCGGACGGCCTCGCCGGCAAGATCGCGCTCGTCTCTCGCGGCAACATGACCTACCAGAAGAAGGTCGAGAACCTCTACGACCTCAAGCCCGCCGGAATCATCGTCTACAACAACGTGTCGGTCGGATCCCTCATCGCCATGAATCTGACGACGCAGGACATGCCCGCGGCGTTCATCTCTCAGGCCGACGGCCAGGCCATGCTGGACGCCCCCGAGCACAAGCTCACGATCGCCGAGGGCCAGGTCCTGCCGCAGTCCACCATCTACGAGGCGTCGGAATTCTCCGCGTGGGGCGTGTCCCCGGACCTGCGTCTCAAGCCTGAGATCGCAGCCCCCGGTGGCGAGGTGTTCTCATCGATACCGGACGGAGCGTACGAGCAATCCTCTGGTACGTCGATGGCTACGCCGCAGATGGCCGGCGTCAGCACGATCGTTCTCCAGCGCGTCCAGTCCGACCCGCTGTTCGCGTCGATGAGTGCGCGCCAGAAGGCCGACGTGGTCCAGAACCTCATCATGGGAACGGCGCATCCGCTCACCGATGCGGCCCAGACAACGGGTGCGCTCTACTCGCCGCGTAAGCAGGGTGCGGGACTCGTCGACGCCCTGGCGGCCACGACCTCGTCCGTGTACCCCACCGTGGTCGGCGCCCCCGAGCAGTCCCGGCCCAAGGCGGACCTGGGGGACGGCACGAAGGGCTGGCACTTCGACGTCACCCTCCACAACCTCTCCGGTGTTCCGGCCACCTACGAGCTGAGCTCGCAGGCCCTCTCCGAGATCGTCGACGGCGGCTTCTTCACGCAGCACTCCTCCGATTGGCGAGGCCGTGGCGTGGAGATCGCGTACTCGGGCGCCGCGTCCGCGTCCGCTGAGGGTGCGACGGTGACGGTTCCCGCGAGCGGTGAGGCCACCGTCGGTATCGACATCATGCCCGGCAGCGAGTTCGCCTCCTACGTCGCGGATAACACGCCCAACGGTACCTTCCTCGACGGTTTCGTGCGCTTTGCGTCGAAGACCGCGTCCCAGCCCGACCTCGCCGTGCCCTACCTGGGCTTCTACGGCGACTGGGGCAAGGCCCCCATCTTCGACGCCCTCGCCTCGGACGGCGGCGCACACACCCGGGCCTCGGCCATCGTGAACGGCAAGACCGGCGACTCCCTCGGCTACAACCCCCTCGTCAAGGCGGCCGAACGCACCGGAAAACCCAACCCGCAGCGCTACGTGATCTCGCGATCCACGGCCTCGGGCGCCCCGACGATCCTCGAACCCCGCACGGGCACGCTGCGCAGCGTCCACTCGCTGACCAGTACCTACGCGAACGAGGCCGGGGAGTCGGTCTTCTCCGTGACCAACCATCGGAACTGGAAGTCCCTCTACCAGACGAGCACCGAGGAGAACACCTGGGTCGAGGCCTACCACGAGTCCTCGTCCTTCGATGCGAACGCCGAGCCCTTCGCGCAGCTGCCCGACGGCACGTACACGCTGCGGATCGCTGCCTCCAACGATGGCCCGTCGAGCGCCGAGCAGTCTATCTCCTACAAGTTCCGCCTGGACACGACGGCACCGGTCATCTCAGGAGTGACGTACGGCGGAGACGGGTTCGACATGGCCGTGTCCTTCGACGTTACCGATGACTCGCCCCTGGCGGCCATCGATCTGCACGATCCCGCCGATGGCCTGTGGTTCTACCGCCACGTCTTCACCGAGAGCGAGGGCAGCGTCGGCCCGGACGGCAGGTGGACCTACCACGTGGACATCCCCATGATGGATATCCTCAACGCGTGGGACGACCAGGGTGGCTCCGGTGCACTCACTGCCCATCCCTACGTCCTCGCGTGGGATTACGGCCTGAACCACTCCGAGCCGGTGACCCTCGACCTGCCCATCTCCGACGACAACGAGACGGCCTCGTGCAAGGATCCGACGGGCGGTCACTGGATCAAGGAAGTGTGGTTCTGGCGGTACCAGTGCGCTAATGAGTGGGCGTACCTGAGAGGAGGCTGGTTCACGATCGGAGGCAGGGACTACCAGTTCAGCCCCTCCGGGTATATGATGACCGGTTTCGTCAAGCGCCCCAGCGGCGAGTGGATGTACGTGGATTCCGATGGCGTCCCCGTCGGCGGCTGGGTCCTCGACGGCGTGTACGGTGGCCCCTACTGGTACTACCTGGATCCGGCCACCAATGTCATGAAGACCGGGTGGCTCGCCGACGGCGGCTCGTGGTACTACCTCACGGGTTCCGGCGCGATGGCCATCGGCTGGGTGCGCGACGGCGGCTCCTGGTACTACCTGTCCGACTCGGGCAAGATGGCGACAGGCTGGGTCAAGGTCGGTGGCACCTGGTACTACCTGGGACCCGATGGTGCGATGTTCACCGGCACTCACGTGATCAACGGGCGTACCTACGTCTTTGACGGGAGCGGCGCGTGGGTCGGTTGACCTGAGTGCTTGCCCAGCGACGACGAGGCCCGGGGAGGGCGTCTCACCCGGCCCGGGCCTCGTTCGGCGTCGCACTGCCCTGCTGTCCGACGTGCTGCGCAATGATGCGTCGCAGCGCTGTCCTCACATAACGACCAATAGGTGCGCGTTCGCTTCGTGCCTCTCGAGGTCCCCATTCACATTTTGGAGTTACGCACATGACAACGAAGAAACCAGCGGCGTTCCTCGCGCTGGCTGGCACCGCCGCTCTGGTGGTTGCCGGCCCCGCGACCCTCGCATCCCCGCCAACCCCGGCGGACACCCGACCCGA
>CALBAF010000508.1 GCA_937926415.1 uncultured Actinomyces sp. | reverse complement strand
AAGGGCTTGCTACCGGACGGAGCGAGGGACATTAACTCTCCTCTGGCGGGCCTCAACCGCCCTGACGTACTCCTCGTCGGTGCACTCTACGGTGCTGGCGGCTACGTGCTGCACAAGCTGATCGTGCTGATCCCCTGGTTCGGCACCCACACCGACTCGGTGGCCCTCACGGTTGTCACCTCCGGCATCGTCGCACGCCTCATGTTCGGCAAGACCCCCGTCTTCCACCTGCCTACCCGTCCTGAGGGCTCCACCCGTTGGCTCGACTGGCAGGAGAAGCCCCTCCAGCTCCTGACCATCTCCGGCTTCGCCTCCCTCATGGCCGCCGGCATCGCAACGATCATCGTCGGCCACATCGCCCCGGTCTCGTCAGATCCCCAGGACATTATCAACAATGCCCAGGTCGTGCCCTTCGCGATCTCCGCGCTGTGCATCTTCTTCGTGGCCGCGGGCAAGCGTTGGCCCGTCACCCACCACATGACGATTACGGCCGGCCTCGCCGCCGTCCTGTTCTTCCCCATCACCGGATCGGGCCTCCTGGCTGTCCTGATCGGTACCGTTTTCGGTATCATCGCCGGCTTCGGTGGCGAGCTGGTTGCACGAGTTGTCTACGCACACGGCGACACTCACATTGATCCCCCGGCCGGCATCATCTGGTTCATGAACACCCTGGTCGTCGTCTGCGCCGGCCTGTTCGCCTGAGCGAGTCAACGAGACAAGCAACGGAGAATCCTATGACTGCCGAACCGAGCCGCTGGGCAACGCGCCTCTACGACGCCTACGTCTTCGACATGGATGGCACGATCTACCTTGGTGACCATCTTCTGCCGGGCGCGCGTAGGCTCATCGAAGAGCTGCGTGAGCGCAACATTCCGGTCCGCTTCCTCACCAACAACCCCACGAAAGACCTGCACCAGTACGCGGATAAACTCACCGCTCTGGGGCTGCCGACACCCGTCGAGGACATCGTTGGAACAGTCGCCACCACGACGAGCTGGCTCCTCGAGCACAAGCCCGGCCAGGTCGTGTTCCCGATCGCGGAAGAGCCGCTCATCGCGGCCTTCGAACGTGCGGGAATCCCCATGAGTGACGATCCGGAGAAGATCGACGTCGTCGTTGCTTCCTACGATCGAACATTCGACTACAGGAAACTGCAGATCGCGTTTGACGCCATCTGGTTCCACCGTCGCGCGACCCTCGTTGGTACGAACCCGGATCGTTTCTGCCCCTTCCCGGGAGGAAAAGGT
>CALBAF010000507.1 GCA_937926415.1 uncultured Actinomyces sp. | reverse complement strand
AGACAGATGACCGGTCCTCAAGTCTCGGTGGGGTGAATGCGTGATGTGGCGCCGAAATAGTACGGCACTGTGGCGCGATGAAGCGCCAAACAAGCGTGTAGTGTGTAGCGTGCTGCGCTGCCACGTCAGCGTTCTGCTCCGTGACGCTGCCGTTCTGGGCCGTGATGCGGGCGTGCTGTGCTGCGACGCCATCGTGCTGTGTTGCGATCTATCGCGCCGCCTGAGTGTGGATTGCTGCCAGGACCTGGGCTACGACCTCGTGCCGCCGTGCTGCGCTGCGTCGTCACCGTGTTGCGCTGCGTCGTCACCGTGTTGCGCTGCGTCGTCACCGTGTTGCTCCGTGACGCCATCGTGCTGTATTGCGGTCTATCGCGCCGCCTGAGTGTGGATTGCTGCCAGGACCTGGGCTACGACCTCGTCGATGAGTTTCAGGTCCGACCAACGAACCCGAATCACTTTCCAGCCCGCGCGTTCGAGGTCTCTTTGGCGACGCTGCTCGGCCTCAATGCTGTCGTGGACTTGCTCGACGGTCTCCCCGTACTTGATGCGCCCATCGAACTCGATGGCGATCTTCAAGTTGGGCAGTGCGATATCGATGAAGTACGTTCGGCCGTCAACGTGGACTTCTTCCTGTGTCGCTAACCCATTGATGCCCGCGCGCAGCAAAGCTAGGAGGACCAGGGCTTCGCCGGGAGACTCGCATCCAGCATTAGCTTGGTCGATGATCCAGCGTGCTTTCCTGCGTCCTCTGGCGTTACGGGGAGTGTCATCCAAGGCCTCGTGGAACTCCCTGCGTGCCTCCTCCTGCCGGGCGCGCGACTCCTCCTGACGGAAACGATCAAAATGGCATGCCCTGGCTAAGCCTGCGCAGGCGATGGGGAACCCGCGTTTATCGCTCAATAGGCGCGAGCAATCAACGAGAACGCGTGCCGGTGTCGCGATACGAAAACCCAAGTATTCGATGGAGGAAACCGGACGACTTGGACGGCACGTACGAATGTGCGCGGACGGGATGCGGATGTTGTCATTAATGACAATTTCAGGGAAATGAACGAGACGGGAACAGCTTCGGGAAGGGACGTAGATGACGAGCTTCTCGATGCTGCTCGTGCCTGGTAGACCGAGCAAAGATGCAATGGTTGGTCCGCTCAACGTGTAGGACGGGTGGCGTACACTCAGCGCACACAGACGTGCAGCGAACACGAGTGCTTGGCAGTCGCGCGGGTTTAGGCCCGCAAACGCTTCTG
>CALBAF010000506.1 GCA_937926415.1 uncultured Actinomyces sp. | reverse complement strand
TGATAATGGAGATAGCGATGCGCTCGCGCACCACACCCAAGAGTACGAAGACGTAAGCAACCATCACAGTGGTGAAGAGTTCGAGGAAGTCTTCAACCCACAGGTGCACCACCCAGAAGCGCCAGAACTCGGCGACGGTCACGTGGGTTCCGGTGCGCGCCATCATCCCCACGGCGTAGAAGGCGGGGATCGCCAGGGCCGCGAACATGAACAGCCAGGGCATGTTGGCCACGTGCTCGTTGCGCAGGCGCGAGCGCATGGCGCGCCAGATGATGAACACCCAGACGAACAGGGCCAGGGTCAACAGCACCTGGAAGACGAAGGGCAGGTCGAGGTACTCCCACTGCTGGGCGAACAGCGGTCCCTTGGCCCAGCTCAGGCCGTGTTGGCTGGCCCCCTCCGCCAAGCAGGACAGGACGACGACGACCGTGGCCGCGATGAACAGGGTCCACACCAGCACGTGCTGTTTCTTGGGCTCGCGCCTGGCGATGAACGGGGTCAGGAACAGGCCGGCCGCGAGCAGACCGATGGCGGTCCAGAACAAGGAGAGCTGGACGTGCCAGGTGCGGGCCAGGGAGAAGGGCAGGAGCCGGCCCAGGTCGAAGCCGAAGAAGGACAGTACGTCGGCCCGGTAGTGCTCGGCGAGGGCTCCCAGCAGTGTCTGGACGAGGAAGAGGGCGGTGATGGTGAAGACGTACCAAGCCACCACCCGCTGCGACTTGGTCAGCCCAACGTCCTCGGGTTGACGGAAGGACAGGGCCGGGGCCTCCTCGGAGTGCCAGCCGATCTTCTGGCTCCAGCGGCCGTAGATGGCGAACATGACCCCGGTTCCGCCAATGAGGACGATCAGCGACAGGACCGACCAGATCATGAGGTCACCGGTGGGTGCGTTGCCGACCAGGGACTCAGCGGGCCAGTTGTTCGTGTACGAGTAGTCGTGGCCCGGGCGCTGTGCGGACGATCCCCAGGCGGTCCAGCCGAAGAAGGCCGTCACCTGTTTGA
>CALBAF010000505.1 GCA_937926415.1 uncultured Actinomyces sp. | reverse complement strand
GCCGGGGCGCGCCGGGGAGAGGCAGCAGTCGCTCGGGCAGACGGTGTGGAAGGGGCCGGTGCCCGTCACGGTGACTCGCGCGGGGTTCTCGCCTCGCGCCTGAGCGGCGCGTTCTTCGAGCACGTCGACCAGGGAGGACACGAAGGCCGGATCCGTCGCGACGGTGTCTGCACGCTCGTAGGGGATCCCTAGGCGCGCAGCGGTCTCCTTCGCCTCGGTGTCGAGGTCGTAGACGACCTCCATGTGGTCGCAGATGAAGCCGATAGGGACGACGACGGTGCCGGTCAGCGGGTTCGCGTCGGCCGCGATCTCCTCGAGGAAATCGTTGATATCGGGTTCGAGCCAGCGGGCCTGCGGGGGTCCCGACCGGGAGCAATACACGAGGTCGTAGCCCAGATCCACGCGCCCGAGGACGCGCCTCAGCTCCGGCATGATCGCCTCAATAAGGGCGCGATGCTGGGCGACGTAGCTGATTTCGGTTGCGGGGGTTCCCGTTTGCGACGAGGCCTCACTCCCCTGCTGCTCGACGTGACCGTCCGAGGCCGCCGCGGCCTCGTCAGTTGAGGGACGGAAGGGGAAGGGCGAGGACCCCGCCTCCATGCTCACGGGGATGGAGTGGGTAACGAAGATCAGGCGGATCCCGGACGGGTCAACGCCGCGCGCCGCGAGGGCCTCCCACGAACGCCGGATGGATGCGATCTGCGCGCTCGCCATGCCGGGGGTCGAGTAGTAGGGACGGACCTTGTCCAGGACGATGTCAGCGTCGGGGGTGTCGGCACTATCCTCGGCGCCCAGTACGATCGTCCCCCACTTGTCGCGTAGGGCCTCCGCGGCCTCGGCGAGGTCTTCGCGGTACTGACGACACCCCGAGTACGAGGCGTAGGCGGAGGTGGGCAGGACGAGGATGCGTCGGGCACCCACCTGGGCGAGCTCGTCGAGGCCTTCGGCAACAAAGGGGTGCCAGTTGCGACTTCCCCACCCGACGGGAATGTCGTGCCCGCGCCTGCCGAGCTCCGCGGACAGGTCGGCGATCAGGCGCTGGTTGCAGGCATTGATGGGCGAGACGCCGCCGAAGCGCTTGTAGTGAGCAGCAACCTGGAGCAGGCGCTCGTCCGGGATTCCGCGACCGCGCGTCGCGTTGCGCATGAACGGCAGGACGTCGTCCGGGCCGTTCGGGCCACCGTAGGACAGCAGCATGATCGCGTCGTAGGTATCCATACCTGGCACTTCAGTCCTCCTTCAGGCCTCGCGCAGACAGTGTAGGGCCGCATCCCTCCCCCACGCAGCGACATGTTGTCAGAAAAACTTGTAATTTCAGCGTTTTCTCTTGGTCGCACAACACCACCTTGCGCCCATAAGTTAACACTGTTAACCTTACTTGCGACACAAAGTTAACAGCGTTAACCGATGGGAGAATCACCGTGTCACACCCACACGCTCCAGGCCTAGACGCCCGGGGAATCCACAAAAGCTACGGCACTCACGAGGTCCTGCGCGGGGTCGACCTGCGCGTCGAACCCGGTCAGGTCCTCGGCCTGCTCGGACGAAACGGAGCGGGCAAGTCCACGCTCATCACGATCCTGTGCGGCCTGCGCCGCGCCGACTCGGGGACCGCATCCATCTGCGGCCACAGCCCCACATCCGCCGAGGCCGCACGGTCAATCGGATACGCACCCCAGGAGCTGGGCATCTACCCCGACCTGAGCGTCGCCCAGAATCTGGCAGCCTTCGGCGAGCTGCACGGACTCGGCCGACGCGAGGCCACCTCCCGCGCGGGCGAGGTGATGGACCTCCTCGGCCTCACAGAGAAACGAGGCCAGCGCGCCTCACACCTGTCGGGCGGACAGCAGCGCAGGCTCCATGCGGGAATGGCGATCATGCACCGCCCGCGCCTGGTGTTCATGGACGAGCCGACCGTCGGCGCGGACGTGGAGGCGCGCAGCCAGATCCTGCGCGCAGTCCGCCAGCTCGCCGACGACGGAGCGGCCGTCGTCTACACCTCGCACTACCTCGCCGAGTTCGAGGAGCTTGGCTCCGACATCGCGATCCTGAACGAGGGGCGCATTGTCGCGAGCGGCACGCTTGAAGAGATCGTCTCTCACCACGCGCGCGCCGAGGTCACGCTTGAGTTCGATCGCCCCATCCCCTCGATCGACGGGTGGAGCGCCGACGACAGGCGCCTCCAACTCATCGGGGACGAGGCCGACCCAGGTTCGCGGATCGGCGAAGCCCTGGCCTCGCCCGCCCTCGAAGGCGCGCGCCTGACGGACGTGCGCATCACGCAGGCAAGCCTGCACAACGCGTATCTGCAGATCATCAAGGAGAGCAACCATGTCACAGCTTAAACAACTAGGGGCCATGACCCGCCTGAACATCCGCCTGCAGTTCACCGACCCAGCGCCCACGCTCATCCTGACGGTGATCCCCCTCGTCTTGATTCCCTTCATGATGCCGGCGTTCAAGTCGATGCTCCTGGCCGACGGCTACACGGGCGTCACCGGTGCCGAGCAGGCAGTGCCGTCCATTGCGATCCTCTTCTCGTTCCTGGCCGTGCAGAACATCATCAGCTCATTCTTCAACGAGCGCTCGTGGGGCACGTGGGAGCGCCTCGAGGCCTCCCCCACCTCACGCGCATCTATCCTGACGGGCAAGGCGCTGGTCGCATTCCTCATGCAGACCGTTCAGATCGCGGTTGTCCTCGCGCTCGGCGCTCTCGTTTTCGGCTATAGGCCGACCGGTTCCTTCATCGCGCTGGCCGCGATTCTTCTCAGTTTCTCGGCGGTTCTGTCGGCGCTCGGCGTTGCGCTCGCGCTGTGGTCACGCAGCCGCGACGCAGCCCTGTCACTGTCGAACATCATCGGCATGCTGGCGGCCGGCATCGGCGGCTCTTTCTCCACGGTCTCCTCGTTCCCCGATTGGGCGCAGCACGCCGCGCGCCTGTCCCCCGCATACTGGGCGATCACCGCGATTCACAAGGTAAGCCTCAACGGGGCGAGCCTGTCGGACGTCGGTGTGCCTATCGGCGTCCTGTGGGGTTTCTTCGCCGTGATCGCTGGACTGGCACTGATACAGTTCCGTTATCACAGGGAGTAACGACCACCGAAGCGGAGAGTCCATGCCTCAGTCGAAGCAGCGCGCGCTATCGCGAGAGATCATCTTGTCGACCGCGCTCGAGGTGGTTGACGAGGAGGGGCTCTCCGCTTTGTCTCTGCGGTCCTTGGGAAAGCGCCTCGGCGTCTCCCAGGCCGCTTTTTATCGTCATTTCCCAGACAAGGCGGCGCTCCTGGAAGGCATTGCCGAGCAGGTCTGGCGCCTCACTTTCGAGTCCTTCCTCGATCGAGTAGATACCGGGGCGTTCGCTCCCGAATCGACGCCCACGCCCGCGGCGAGCGAGCCGACCGAGGACGCCCCCGCCTCGCCCCTGTTGATCTACATGCGCACCTACGCGCATTGCCTGGCCTCCACGCTGCGCTCCCACCCGGGCGCGGTCATGCTGCTGCTCACGCACCCGATGTCGACGCCCGAGCAGCTCTCGCTCCTGGCGCGCGTGTTCGTGACGCTGGCCCGGCGCGGTTTCACGCCGAATGCGGACATGCTGGGGCTGGTCAACGCGGTGTCGATCTACACGACGGCCTTCGTCGCCGCC
>CALBAF010000504.1 GCA_937926415.1 uncultured Actinomyces sp. | reverse complement strand
CTCGCACGCGTTGGCGAGAAACTGCGGGTGAGCACCATGCAGTCGCTCCATCTCCGCGGGTGAGCGCAGGAAGGGACGGTGCGCCCCCAGGTGCGCCTGCGCCGCGTCCAAAGAAGAACCCAGGCGGGTCGCGGCCAGAATGTCGCCGAGCGCTTGCCTCGAGGGTGACGACATACGCGCTCCGGTCGTTGCCACAAGCCGAGTTCTGCTCGCGCGCGCGAGTTCCGCAAGCGTATCCCCAACCTCGTCTTCATCCCCGCGTGCGGCCTGCCACTCGACAAGAACGTGGTCGCGACCAAAAGCGTCCACGAGCCCGTCCAGGACTCGTCGTGCGAGCACCACGCCCCCGGATCGCAGAGCGCGCATGAGCGGCCCTCGCCGCCCGCCGGTGAGGACGATGAACTCACCTCCAGCTTCGCTCAGATCGACGAGGTCGTGGCGGGGATTGCGCTCACCTGGCGAGCACAGCGCTCGCTCACTCATCGCTCCCACGAGTTGCGCGTATCCGCCGGGGCTGGCTGCCAAGATGGGCAGACGCATCCCCGGGTCTTCTGCTCCGGGAGCGAGTCCCCACCCCGGGGCAGATGAACCCGGGACGATATGTGTTAGAGCATCCGGTGTCGCCGTGAGCTCAGCTCCGTACACGATCGGCAGGCCGGCCTCGCGAGCGGCCATGGTTGTCTGAACCGTTGAGTACATGCCGTCGACGTCGAGAATTGCAAGGGCCTCCAACCCCAGGCGCGCAGCTTCCTTCACCATCTGCGCGGGTTCATCCGTCCCGTCCAGGAAGGTGAAAGCGCTGTGCGCGTGCAGTTCTGCGTAGCGTCGTTCCGTGCTCACCCACCCATTATATAGAACATGTGTTCGATGGGTGTGGAGGCCGGGGTACGCGCTCGCGCTTATAGACGGAGCGAACGGCACCCTCTTGGGAGGCGGACACACTCTATGCTGATGCCATGGATTCCATGCTCGCAGCGTCGCTTCACTCCCCCGGCGCCCTGGTACTCGAGGAACGCCCAATTCCGACACTCGGCCCTCGCGACGTTCTTCTCGCAGTCGAAGCTACGACCCTGTGCGGGACGGACCTGCGCATCGCGACGGGACAAAAAACCAACGGCGTCACCCCCGGAGTCGTCCTCGGACACGAAATCGCGGGACGCGTGTGGAGCATTGGGAGCGAGCTGACCGCCGGAGTCGACGTTCCCGCCCCGGGAACGCAGGTCGGACTCGCGCCGGAGATTGCCTGCGGACACTGCACCCCCTGCACCAGCGGGCGCTCCAACGTGTGTGCGAACATGCGCCTGTTCGGGACTGGGGTTGACGGAGGCCTCGCGGACCTCATCGTCGTCCCTGAAGAAGCTCTCGCGTGCATCACTCCCGTCACTGCCGAGATCGCTGCACCTCATCTCGCTCTCGCGGAGCCGCTCTCGTGCTGCATGCGCGCAACGACGCGCCTACCGATCGATGCGTCGTCGCGCGTTCTCATTATCGGGACCGGTCCGATCGGCCTCATCCATTGCGCGCTCGCGGTTTCCGCCGGCGCACGCGTCATGGCGTGTGGCAGGCAGGCGCGGCTCGAGCCCGCGCGTGTGATGGGAGCGCATGTCACGACCGCCGCCCAAGGCGAGGATCTTGTGCGTGAGGTCCTTGCGTGGACTGACGGCCTCGGAGCGGACGTCGTTATCATCGCGGTCGGAGCCTCGGACCTCGTCCCCGTTGCCGCTCAGTGTGCGCGCATTGGGGGCCACGTTTCCTTCTTCGCAGGCTTCCCCGCGGGGGCAATGGCTCAGATCGACCCAAACCTCGTGCACTACCGCGAGCTGACCGTCAGCGGCAGTGCCAATGCGACCCTTGATGACTATGCATCGGCCGTCGAGGCACTGTCGAGCGGACGCATCGACCTCTCCTTGCTCGTCACGCACGAATACGCCCTGTCCGATGTCGCCAGCGCGCTCGACGCCGTGCGTACGCGCGCTGGCCTGAAGGTCGCCGTACGCCCCGCTGGCGTGAACGCCCGTTAGTCGAGAAGACCGCGCAGGTCCGCCTCACTCAGGCGCGCTCCCGTTCCGGTCCCATTCATGACGGATGAAATGAGCTGTCGCTTGCGGTCCTGAAGCTCCACGACCTTCGCTTCGATCGTATCCGTCGCGACCATCCGATAGACGTTGACCTTCTTCGTCTGGCCGATGCGATGCGCACGGTCGATCGCCTGTTCCTCAGCGGCAGGATTCCACCAGGGATCCATGACGTACACATAATCCGCCTCGGTGAGGGTCAGGCCAGAGCCACCGGCCTTCAGCGAGATGAGGAAAACCTGGGCCTGGCCCGAGCGGAACTTCTCGATAACCTCGGCGCGACCGCGCGTGGACCCATCCAGCTGCACGACGGATATTCCGCGGCGTTCCAACATGTGGCGGATGCGCTCCAGGAACGACGTGAACTGACTGAACACCAACGCTTGATGCCCCAACGGCACGATCTCATCCAGTCGATCAGCCAGGTATTCGATCTTCGCGGACCCCACGTGCGCGTAAGACTCCTCAACTAATGCGGGATCGAGTGCCAGCTGCCGAAGCCTCGTAATCGAGGCGAGAACACTCATGCGGTTCGCGTCCACGTCGCGCAGCAGATCGAGGATCCGGGCGCGCTCGCGGGCCAGGAACTGGTCGTAAATGTGGCGGTGTTCCTTGCCTAGATCGACGCGCACGACGTCGACGATCTTGTCGGGCAGGTCAGGAGCGACCTCCTCCTTGGTGCGACGCAGCACAAAGGGCGCAACATAGGCGCTGAGGCGGGCAAGCATCGCCGGATCTGCGCCGTTTTCGATGGGCCTGCGCACCTGCTGCTGGAAGGTCTCCCACGGGGGAAGGAGGCCCGGGCACGTGAGGGATAGAAGGGACCACAGGTCGCTCAGTGAGTTTTCAATCGGCGTGCCCGACACGGCCAGCTTCCACGGCGCATCGAGATCGCGAAGCGCCCGGTACGTTGCGGTGCGGGGATTTTTCACCGCCTGCGCTTCATCGATGACGAGTCCGCCGAGGCGTACCTGGCTCCACTGCTCGGATTCCAGTCGCGCCAGCGTGTAGGACGTGACGATGATATCCGCATCTTTGACCTCCTCACGGATCGTCGTTCCGCGCCGCGTGGCTGTTTCCTTCACCGCGCGCACTTCCAGTGCCGGCGTGAAGGTGCGCGCCTGATCGATCCACACGCCAACGACGGAGGTCGGGACCACAACGAGAACCGGTGATGATTCACCCGCGTGCGCGCGCAGAGCTGCCACTGCCGACAGAATCTGAACGGTCTTTCCCAGGCCCATATCATCAGCTAAAATTCCGCCGATTCCACCCGACAAACGCGCCGTCAACCACGCATGCCCGCGCCGCTGATACGGACGCAGGATCGTCGCCAACGACGGAAGCGGTGGCAAGCCGGCGTCCGTGGAGGCATCGCGTAGCGGAGCGATGCGCATCCGCCACGCGTCGCTCATGGCCACGTGGTCGGATGCGGTAGCGAATAGATCGACGATGCCGACCTGCATCGGCGTCAGCCTGAGGCCCTCACCATCCCAGCCGGCCAACGTGCGTGCTTCTTCCAGAAGAGTCGCCAAGGATCGGATTCGTTCGCCGTCGAGGCGCACCCACGTACCTGCGACCTCGACGTAGTCCTGACCACCTGCGATTGCTTCGAGCGCTTCGCGCACGCTGATGGTGACGTTCCCCAGGCGCAGACGAACGTTGAGGTCGAACCAATCGCGCTCGGCAGGATCAACGTTGAGATCAACCTCAAAGCCATCTTCGCGCACGTCAATCGCGCGCACATCCTCTGCGACGTCCCACACGAGGCCGTCAACACCCTCGGTATCGACGACCTTCTCCAAGAATGCGGGGACCCGCCACGGAGCCAATCGGCCCGTCCGCGGAGGCGCGCTCCACAGTGCCGAGTCCATCCCGCGCCCCCACGACTCGACGCGCCGCACGATCTCAGCCACGGCCTCGTCCTGCATGCAGTGGGCGACAGGCGTGCGTGAGCGCGACTCACCCTGCTGGTATTCAGCCCACCACCGCACCACGACCGATTCCCCATCGCGGCGCACCGTGCCCACGACAGACACGTCGGGCCGAGCCTGAGCATCAAAACTGCCATCGGAAGAAGCCATTGAAAAGCGCTTGAGGAGGGCAGGGAGCCACGTGCCACGAAATTCGGCGACGTCTGCCGCGGGAATGTGCAGGGCGCGATCGAGAGGAAAGCCGTCAAGCGTTCCCAGCCCCTCGATCCGCGCTATCGCGCGCCCGCCATCCAACAACAGGACACTCGCATCACGGTCGATCCGTGGCCTCGTGATCACCTCGTCACCATTGCGCGCAACGACCCTGACGTCGAGGCCGTCGTCACCGGAGCGCACATCAATGTCAGCATCCCACGTCGCATGCGACAGGACTACCCGCTCATCTGCCTCGGGCGACGTAAAGAGCTCAACACCGGCCCTCACAAGGCGCGCCAGCCACGCGTACGCATGCTCGCCCAACGAGCTGAGCGTCACCTCGGTACGTGAGTGCCACGACCGCGATTCACGCGACAGGCGATATCCCTCGCGCATGAGAGAAACATGCGTGGGATCCAGCCCGTCTGTGACCGACGCCCACTGGGTCGCCGTCAGATCGAGCCACGAGGCCCTCTTCGTCGTCCACACCGCCGAGGTCCCCCGGCGAAGCGGAATGAGGGACGGCTCAACGCCGGGATCGTGCGCGTCGACGACAAGCGCCAACGGCTCACCCAGACGATCGTGATCGTCGCCGAGCATCTGCTTCAGAACGCGGCTCCACTCGGGCACGGAGCGACGCTTCTCGCGGGCATCCTCGCGCCCAACGATGAGCATCGCGACCGCGTGGGGGCAGTCGGTGCGCAGCGGACACGCACACGAGAGAGACGGACGCAACGCCCCCTGTGCGCCACGCACACGATAGGTCAGTCCGGCTTCCTTCACGCGAGCCTCGGCCTGCTCCCCATCCTCGCTCCAGGAGAATTCCCGCACCGCGCCACTACGCGCTAAACGCAGGCCGTTGGCCCACGCCGCCGGGCCAACGAGGGCCATCATGTCGTCATCCGACATCGAGGCCATCGTGTGCGACAGAGATACCATCCTTTCAGTCTACGGTACCCACGCTCACCCGGCACCGGCTCACTGGGCCAGTCCCTCCATCGCCCACTGCCCCTCCTGCCACACGAGGAGAATGTCTCGACCATCCTCAAGCAGTGCCCTCATGTAGGCGCGAGGACGTTCCTCGGCCCACCAGCGCCCTCCCACCGGCCAGGGGCCTTCAACGCGCGCAATTGCGACACGGCGTCCCACGCCCGTCGCACATTGCGATGCGTCGCGGGAAGTGACGAGGTAGGTGGGCGCAGCGCTCAAGGCCCCCCGATGATCCACCCGCACATCGTCGAAGGCGCCCGATGCGCCAACGATCCTCACGCGCACAGGCTCGTCAAAGAGCGTCGCCGGCGGCTGGGCAATGCGCCCCTCCCACGCCCCCTCGCGCGGACGAAGGCGAGGTTCGCTGCCCCATCTGGCCATCACAACACGACTGCGCGGATCGTATCCGCCCTGCACCCGCGGAATCAGGAGAGAATCTGGCCCCGCCATGCCCTGGATACGCACGACGCTGCGCGAGACATCGCGCTCGCGGTCTGAGCGCCCCCACAGCGCTGACGCACCGTGCCCCACCCGCGGGTCACACGCGGTGACGCGTATGCAGGTCACTGCACCACTGGGTCCTTCAACGCCCGATGTCCACCCCGCGAGCGTCCACCGGACTCGCAGCGCAACGTCGTCGGACGCACACACGTCGCATCCGCTCCACGTGCGAGTACGCTGACCGCCCCCGGCATCCTCCACATCGATGCGCAGCGTCTGCGAGACGAGTCCGCCCTGCCCCAGCCTCTGAGACAGGTCTCGTGCGATGCGCCCAATGGGCACCATCATCGTGTCGATGGAATCTCCACCCACATCAATGACACACTCCATCGTGACGTCTGGTTGGATGCGCCCGGCCAGCGTAATGGCGCTATCACCTCCGGAGGCCAGATTCCAGAGCTGCTCACCGACGTCGCCGAAGCGCTCGCACACACGGCCTCGCCCCAGCGCCAGAAAATCCGCGCACGTGTGGACACCCAGCCCTGTCAATAGCTCAATGGCGTCAGCTGCTCTGTCAGTCATTGCGACAGGCACGGCCCACAGGGCGCGATCTAACGGGATGCGCCCCAGGAACGATCGGCTTTCTCCTGTAGGAACAATGCGTCCCTCGCGCGCCGCCTCCAGGGATGCGACCGGACCATCGGCAATGCCAACAAAACATTCAACGCCGACGGCCTCTTCAATCGCCGACACCAGAGCCGAGGCGGCGGCCTCTTCGCTGCCGTGCCAACGGGCGGGGCCACGCGCCCGACACCTGGCCACCCCGGGGCGCACGCATTCCACCCCGGCCGCCACCGAATCGAAGGCGTCGACAACCGCGCCAAACGCCCGTGCCTCACGATCGGGATCGCGAGGCAAACAGATGAGATCGGGACACAGATACGTCGCCTCACGCACGCTCATGCCGCTCCTGACTCCGGCGCGCCGAGCTGCGCCGCTGGCGACCTCGATACGTTCGGCGTGTACGACGGCCCCGGCCCCGCCCGGCTGCAGATCGACCACGAGGCAGTGGACGGGCCAGTCGGGCACCCACACCACCATGTCACGCACCTAGACCACCAACCGCATCCGTCGACGCTCCATATCGCGGGAGAGCCCCGGCCAGGGGCGTAGTGTCACGATGGTGCGCCCCATTGAGCGGGCCCGAGCTGCCAGGGACCGCTGTTGGACGCCGGACAGATCGGGTACATCGAGGCAGACGACATCGCAGGCTTCTATCAGAAGGGAACACAGGTCGCCCACCTGATGGTCTTTCCCAGCTTTTAGCACGAGAACACGGTCGAGGTCCATCCCCTGCTGCGCGGCCCATTCCCATCCGATATCGCCCACTCCGCACACACCGATCCATCCCCTGGAGGGGCATACGTCGATCAGTAATCGGATAAGCTCGGCTCTGCCCATCGGCCCCAGAAGGACAGGGGAAGACCCTGTTTGTATATGCTCAATGTCGTCACGTGTTCGCAGGCCAACAGCCTGTTCGGCACGATTCAACACGTCGCGCGCCGCAAGTAGTCGCGCGTGCGCATCGGTCATAACTCCCCCTCCCAACGATAGAACACATGTTCGATAACGGAAGTGTAGAACCACGCTCACACATCTGCGTCCCGAACGCCGATCGCACGCGAATAGGTCACAATAGAAACACCGAAAAAAGGAGCACGTATGAACATCGACCAGCGCCCCCTTGCCCCCAGCCCCTACGAAGGCCTGGACGTCCCCACGTTTACGCTGTCGTCGAGTGTTCTCACCGACGGCGCACCAATGCCCGAGTCGGCGACGGCTGAGGCCGGCTCCCTCTCCCCAGACCTCACATGGCACGGATTCCCGGAGGAAACGGCGAGCTTCATGCTGACATGCTTTGACCCGGACGCTCCGATTCCCTCGGGCTGGTGGCACTGGGCAATTCTTGACATTCCGTCGTCCATGACCCACCTGGAGGCGGGCGCCGGGGCATCCGACCTCATGCTGGACGGTCCGGCATTCCACCTGCGCGGCGACGCGGGCGAGGCCTCCTACTTCGGGGCAGCTCCCCCGGCCGGGGACCGCCCCCACCGCTACGTGTTCACGGTGCATGCCCTTGATACGGATTCTCTGGGCCTGGACGACGACGCGACCCCGGCCATGGCCTCGTTCGCGGCGCTCCAGCACACGATCGCGCGCGCATCTCTGACCGTCACCCACCAGGCCTGAGGACCATGCTGCACATTATTTTTTGGGAGCCTGAAATCCCGGGGAACACGGGCGCCGCTATTCGCCTATCCGCATGCACCGGATCGATGCTGCACCTGGTCAAGCCCCTGGGCTTTGACATGGACGACGCGAAGCTTCGCCGTGCAGGCCTGGATTACCACGACCTCGCGCACGTGACGGTCCACAATTCCCTCGACGATGCGCTGGCCGAGGTTCCTGGGCGCGTGTGGGCACTCACGGGACACGCGACCACCATGTACTCCGAGGTCAGTTACGAAGATGGCGACGGCCTCCTCTTCGGCCGCGAGTCGGTCGGACTCTCGGAAGAAGCGATGAACCATCCGCGCGTGAGCGATCGCGTGCGCATTCAGATGGTCGACGGCGTGCGCTCCCTCAACTTGGCGAACTCCGCATCGATCGTCCTGTACGAGGCCTGGCGTCAGCTCGGCTTCCCGGGCGGCATCTAGTCGCCCAGCTCAAAAGCTACAGGCGAGGCCCGGTCGGAATATTCCGCCGGGCCTCGTTTACTGCACTCGTCGTTGGACGAGGCTGTGGCTCAGTGAACTCTCCACGAGGAGGATGGCCGCTCCACCTGCTCGGCGAGGGAGACGATTCTGCGCGGATTCGATCGCCACATCCAGATCAGGCCAATGACCGAGACAACCAGGGGCAGGTAGTAGAAGTCGACGCCAAAACCGGTCCACGCCGATCGCGCCGTGTTCAGTTCGTCGAGGCCAAGCGAAGCAACCCACAGCACGAGAGGAATCGCAATCGACAGGGAGATCGTCACCCAGCCGACCAGACGCATGCGCCGCCCGTTATGGGTCAGCGCCGTTGCCGCAATGAGGTAGTCGATGCCCGCGAGGAGGGCGACGATGCGAGGCCCCCACGGCTGCCCCTGCGCATGAAAAAGATCAAGGATAGCCGTCACAAGAATCCAGGCTCCGAGGAGCCAAAAGAGAGCAATGATGATGCGGCCAAGTCCAAGCGACGGCGGGCGCTGATCGCGCGCACCGACGGCCTCATTCGTCGTGTCATGTCCGTGCACAGGTCTGATCCTACCGAGACCATAGACGCCGCGCATTGCATTGGAGAGTCAAGCGAAACGCGAGCACATCGTGTGGCCTGAAGCACCGCGATGGAACACCGAGCTTCAAGACAGCGTTACACAAACGTGGGACAATGGGCCTATAAGGACCGTGAGGCCCGCCATGAAAACAACCATCTGAGCTTCGGCTCATCAGCGAGGAGTTTTAAACCTTGAGCGAATCGACCTACGACATCGTCATTCTGGGTGCGGGTTCCGGCGGCTACGCGACCGCCCTGCGCGCTGCGCAGCTGGGCATGAAGGTCGCCCTCATCGACGGCGACAAGGTGGGTGGCACCTGCCTCCACCGCGGCTGCATCCCGACGAAGGCCTACCTGCACGCCGCAGAGACGGCCGAGGCTGTTCGCGAGTCCGCCAAGTTTGGCGTTTCCTCGACCTTCAACGGCATCGACATGGCGCAGGTCGGCAAGTACCGCGACTCGGTGATTTCCGGCCTGTACAAGGGCCTGCAGGGTCTGCTGAAGTCCCGCAACGTCGAGGTGATCTCCGGTTGGGGCCGCCTCGCCGACGCGAACACCATCGAGGTGAACGGCCAGCGCATCACCGGCCGCAACATTGTCCTGGCCACGGGTTCCTACTCGCGTTCAATCCCCGGCCTCGACATCGGCGGCCGCGTGATCTCCTCCGACCAGGCCCTCCAGATGGACTGGGTTCCCTCCTCGGCCGTGATCCTCGGCGGCGGCGTCATCGGCCTGGAGTTCGCGTCCGTGTGGCGCAGCTTCGGCGCCGAGGTCACGATCATCGAGGCCCTGCCCCACCTCGCCAACAACGAGGACGAGGCCATCTCCAAGCAGCTCGAGCGTGCCTACCGTAAGCGCGGCATCAAGTTCCACACGAACACCCGCTTCGCCTCGGCCACCCAGAACGAACAGGGTGTCCACGTCACGACCGAAGATGGCAAGGCCTTCGACGCCGACGTGCTCCTGGTGGCGGTTGGCCGCGGCCCCGTGACCGAGGGTCTGGGCTACGAGCAGGCCGGCATCACGCTGGATCGCGGCTTTGTTATCACCAACGATCGCCTGCACACCGGCGTCGGCAACATCTACGCGGTCGGCGATATCGTTCCCGGCCTCCAGCTGGCACACCGAGGCTTCATGCAGGGCATCTTCGTCGCCGAAGAGATCGCCGGCCTGAACCCGACGATGCAGGCTGATATCAACATTCCTCGCGTGACGTTCTGCGAGCCGGAGATCGCCTCCGTCGGCATGACCGAGAAGCAGGCGCGCGAAAAGTTTGGCGACCAGGTGCGCACCGTCGAGTACAACCTCGCCGGAAACGGAAAGTCGTCTATCCTGGCCACATCGGGCATCATCAAGCTGGTCTCGGTTGAGGGCGGTCCTATCGTGGGATTCCACGGTATCGGCGCGCGCATCGGCGAACAGATTGGTGAGGGCGAGCTCATGGTGAACTGGGAGGCGTACCCCTCTGACGTCGCTTCCCTGATCCACGCGCACCCCAGCCAGAACGAGTCGCTCGGCGAAGCGGCTATGGCGCTGGCAGGCAAGCCGCTCCACGTCCACAACTGACCGAAATTTTTTAATAGGAGAACACACATGGCAACTTCAGTGACCATGCCCGCTCTGGGCGAGTCCGTCACCGAGGGCACCGTCACCACGTGGCTCAAGCAGGTCGGCGACACCGTCGAGCTCGACGAGCCCATCGTTGAGGTGTCCACGGACAAGGTCGACTCCGAGGTCCCCTCCCCCGTGGCCGGCGTCCTACTGGAGATCCTGGTCCCCGAGGACGAGACCGTCGAGGTCGGCACCGTCCTGGCCATCATCGGCGATCCTGTCGAGGAGCACTGGGCCCTCTCCCACGACCCCACCCTGTCTCACGAGCTGCGAACCCAGGCCGGGGCCTTGACCGCCCTGGCGATTC
>CALBAF010000503.1 GCA_937926415.1 uncultured Actinomyces sp. | reverse complement strand
CCGGTTTCCGGTGGGTGCCCCCGCGGGGCCAGGGTGGCTTTGCCGACGTCTTCCTGTACCGTCAGGAGCTGCCCAGCCGAGAGGTCGCCATCAAGGTCGTGCGCATGCAGGGGGATGAGCGGGGCACGAAGGAGCTGCACCGCGAGGCCGACGCCATGACGCTGCTGGCCGGCCACCCCGCGGTCGTCGAGCTGCACGGCGTGGGCACGACGGCCGACGGCCGCGCCTACCTGGTGATGGAATATTGCCCGGTCGCTGACCTGCTCACGCAGGTGCGCGCACGCCCGATGGACCTGGAGAAGGCCCTCGACACGATGATCAAGGTGTGCGGCGGCGTGGAGATGTTCCACCGCCAGGGTTACGTGCACCGCGATATCAAGCCCTCGAACATCATGCTGGACGCCTACGGCAAGCCGGTGCTCGCCGACTTCGGCGTGGCCTCGAAGGTGGGGCAGCTGGAGGTCGGCGCGTTCGACGGCTTCTCGGTGCTGTGGGCACCCCCGGAGCAGCAGGACGTGAATTCCCCGGCCTCGCCCCTGCAGGACGTGTGGGCGCTGGCCTCAACGACGTGGACCTTCGTGACGGGGCGCAGCCCCTTCGAGGATCCGATCGGCGACAATTCTGCCGCGTCGATCGCGAATCGCGTGCAACGTGGCCGCATGCGCGGCTTGGGCCGCGCGGATGCGCCGGCGGAACTCGAGCGCGTGCTGCGCGCGGCTATGACGATCGACCCGCAGGAGCGCACGCAGAGCGCGATGGAGTTCGGTCAGGGGCTGCAGCGCGTCCAGAAGGAGCTGGGCCTGCCGCGCACGGAGATGGAGATCAAGGAGAAGCGCTCCAAGGCTTCCGCTTCCGCCTCGGGCGACCAGAAGACGCGCCTGCGTGGCGCTCCCGTCATCGACCCGGAGAAGACGCGCCTGCGCTCCTCGGCCTCGTACTCCTTCGAGGGCGGGGCGGGCTCCGGCGGCGTCGAGGCCGTCGCGGACTCCTGGAGGATTGAACGTTCCTCGGACGTGGACGAGGACTCGATCGGTCGCGTGGTCGAGGACCCCTCGGGCGCTAAGCGGGGCATCTCGCCCGTCGTGGGTGTGCTCCTGGCGCTCGTGGCCGCGGTGATTGCCGCCGGCCTGGTCGTGGGCATGCTGCGCGGCGAAGGATCCTATACTCGCATTTCTCCAGCCCCCGAGACGACGAGTGCGTCTCCCGCCCCCGGGGACGCCGTGGGGTCGGCTCCACCGCAGGCATCCGGCCTGGCGGGGGAGTACGCCGATGGCGTGGTGACGTGGACGTGGACGGCGCCGATGGGCCCAGCCCCCACCGACATCGTCTACACCTACGAGGCCACGGGTCCGGCAGGCACGTCGCGCGGCCGCGTGGAGACCACGACGGCAATGGTGGACGGTGCCAGCGGCGAGAATTGCATGGAGATCATGACGGTGTCCCGCTCGTCGGGGCGCATGTCCGAGCCGCTGCGCGCATGCGTGAATGTGCCGTGATGCGGGTCATGAAATCGGTTGAGTTTTATTCTTTGCGACGCATCGCTTCTCAACGAGGCGCTGGTCACGTCGTGTGTAGAATGGTCAGTATCGCGCGTGATCCCTCGCGCTCAACGCAGCTAAAGGATGAAGGCACATGTCTCTGAATGAACATGCGGAACGTCCCGCAGTTCGATGGGGCGCCTCGACCGACATCGGTCCGGTCCGCTCCGAAAACGAGGATTCATGGCTGGCTGTCCCTCCCGTCTTCGCTGTCGCAGATGGGATGGGTGGTCACCTGGGTGGTGCCCAGGCCTCGTCGAGCGCCGTCATCACCCTCCAGGAGTTCCTGAGCCCTGATCGTCTGGGTAACCGCCCCGTCGACCTGGTGGACCTGTCTGTCGCGATCGACGCGGCTGCCACCGCTGTCGCCTCGCTCGCTCCCATCGATAATCCGATGAGCGCGCCGGGGACGACGCTGTCGGGTGTCATGGTGCTGCGCACCGCCGAGGGGCCTTACTGGCTCTCATTTAACGTGGGTGACTCCCGCGTGTATGTCGTGGGTGGCGGAGGCATCCGTCAGCTCACCCACGACCACTCCGCGCTGCAGGAGGCTCGCGACCTTGCGGCCACCTCCGGAGCACCCCGTGTGATCCCTCCCGCAAACGTTGTGACAAAGGCGCTCGGTGCCGGACAGTCCGGAAGTGTGAAAGCCGACTACACAATCATGCCGTTGGAAGAGGGCGATCGGGCGGTTATCTGTACAGATGGCGTGCACGGCGTCCTGCGCGATTCGCAGATTCATGCGGTTGTCGCGGCCGGTGACGGTCCTCAGGGGACCGCGGACGCGCTCGTGCGCGCGTCGCTGGAATCGGGCACCCGAGACAATACGACCGCCGTTGTAGTTTACGCAGGAACCAAATCACGAGTAACATTGACATCGAATGTCATGAATCGGATGATTCAACCAGTACGTCCGGCGTCGATTGAGACCGCTCGCCGGGTTCCTCGTAGAGAAGGCAGTAACTGATGCTTCAGATTGGACGCTTCCTGTGCCGCGGGCAGGGCGCGATGCTCGTCACGGGCCCCCTCGGTGCGGCGCTGGTTCCGCTCGACTTCGCTGACTCCGCGGCCGACGTGGTGTGGGGTCGTGCAGACACCCAGGCGTGGCTGTCTCACGTTCAGGCCGAAAAGGGCGATGCTCTCCTCCTGGACTGCGCCGGCGAGCAGCCCTACCTGACTGTGCTGGGTAACATCCAGCTGCGCATGCGCGCCGCCGGTCAGATCACCGAGCAGGTCTGGACCGACCCGATCTGGGCATGGCCCTTCAACCCCGGCGAATGGCAGACCTTCGAGGCCACCATCATCGACGGCGACGAGGTGACGTGGATGGTGCCCGCCGCCGACCGCGTCGAGGCCGGCGAGATTCGCATCGGCCGCGCGCTCGACGAGGTCGAGGCCCTCGCCTCGATGCCCGTCGACACGATGGGCTTCCTCATCAACCCCGATATTCCGGACCACGAGCGCCGCGCCCGCCGCGAGGCTC
>CALBAF010000502.1 GCA_937926415.1 uncultured Actinomyces sp. | reverse complement strand
CTTCGCGCTCATCGCCCGCGCCCAGCGCTGCCAAGGCCTCGTCGCGGACGCGGAGGCCACGGCCTCGGCCGGCATGCGCCTGCACCCCCAATCCGCCGAAATCGCCCGCGAACTGACCCTCTGCCTCGTCTACCTGGGGCGCTATGAGGAGGCGCTCCCCGTCTCCGAGATCGCCACCGACGGCCTTCCCAACGACGTGGAGCTCCTCATGGCCTACGGGCGCCTGTGGGCACCTGTGGAACCCAACGGCGCCCAGTGGGCCTTCGGGCGCGCCACCGCAAACGCCCCGGACCTGGCCGAAGCGAAGTTCGCCTACGACTCCCTGGCCCACCCCCTCAAGGGAGCGGGGCGCTCCTCGTACGCCATCGAGATGGAACCGACCGTCTCCGAGGCCTACGGTCGGATGCTCAAGCGCGTGACCTTCGCCCTCGACAAAGCCTGGATTTTCGCCATTTTTGCGGGCTTCGGCTGCGCAATCGGCTACATCGCGACCCTGCGTGTCATGACGGATGAGCTGGCGCTCCTCTTCTTCCTTCTCTACGCCGTCATGGCGCTGAGCGGCTACATCGTGACGTTTGTGCAGATCGCGCTCTTTAATCGGGTCCTTCCGCGCGGCGTGCGCCTGACCTTCAGGATCCTGCGCAAGCGCTTCCCGGACCTGGGGAGCTCCGTCATGGACTTCATTCGCATGATTGTGCTGGCGGGGCTCATCCTCTTCGGGCTGATGGCGCTCACTCGCTGATCGCTGTCGCCGCGCAGTTTCAGTGATGATGACGAGGAATCCTGAGATCCTGACCAGCGAAAAAGTGTCCAACTGGACAGTGCACAGTTGCTTTGTAAGGCGCGAATGATTAACGGACAACGCTATTGTGAGGGCGTGACCTATCAGCCCTTGCAATTCGATGCCGCACCCCGGCCCTACCGCCTGGGGAACGACCAGCTGCGCCGATACAACCGCGTGCGCGCCGCTCAGCGAACACAGGGCCGCGTCAACATCGCGATCGACGTCGTCACCGTCCTCCTGATCGTCTCCGTCAGCGCCATCGTCGCCGTCGTCGAGCTCTCCTCCATGCCCGAACCGGTCATCGAAAAGCTCGCCGGCCTCGCCCTGGCCCTCATCCTCGGAGGAGGACTCATCCTCCTCGTGCTCCTCGCCGCACTC
>CALBAF010000501.1 GCA_937926415.1 uncultured Actinomyces sp. | reverse complement strand
CGGTCGGCGACCGCGGCGCTGAGCGCAGCGGACATCTCGCGGGGCGCGACCTCGCGTCCGACCGAGGCGCCCAGGCTCACGATGACGATCTGAGTGAGGGCATGCCAGATCGTGCGCAGCGGTGGCATGGGGGTGCCATCCACGGCAGCCGACACGGAGGTGATGGTCTTGTTGCGGCGGAAGATGAGGAACCAGGACAGGGCGCCGATCAGCCCACCGAGGGTGAGAACGACGACGCGCCGGGCGGGGGAGGCAGCGCTCGCGGCCTCCAGCAGCGTACCCGAGTGCATATCCCAGGCGAGCGCCTGGATCCAGTGGAGAATGTGCTTGCACGCCAGGCCAACGAGGCCGGCAATCACCCCGGTGAGGAGCGTTGCGACCGCGAGCCGGCGCGTGGTCACGGACATGGCGTGTCGGAGTCGAGGCGCTCGCTCACCCGCGAGAACAGGCCGGTGAGCATGTCGATCTCCTCGGGCGTGATGTCGTTGAGGAAGAGGCGGCGGATGACGTCGCGCTGGACCAGGGCGGCCTCGTCGAAGAGGGTCTTGCCGGCCTCGGTCAGGAAGACGAGGCCTCCGCGGCCGTCGCCCTCGCACGGGCGGCGCTCGATAAGGCCTCGGGATTCGAGGCGCTTCATCGTGTGGGTGAGGCGCGAGCGTGAGAAGACGACCTCATGGGCGAGGCGAGAGGGGCGGATGCCTTCCTCGCCGGCGCGGTCGGTCATGAGAAGCACGGAATATTCGGGCATCGACAGCCCGGCCTCGCACTTGAGGGCGGCTTCGATGCGCTCGGTGAGGCGTGCCGTCGTCGTGAAGTAGAGCTCCCAGGCCGCCGCTCGGGGGTGGTGTGCTCGGCTCACTGGGTCTCCTCGTTCGATGCTTGTGGGTGAGGTCGAAACGGCCTCGGGCTGCCTACGAGTATAACTTTCAATTAGACGCAGGTATAAATCGGTGCAGCGTACGTCACGTTCTCAGAATGAATGATCGAATGATCTGAATTGTTTGAATTGCGTTACTCTAATTGCAGAGCAATAAGCATCTGTACTCATCAGAGAATCCAAATCCTTCGAGAGGAATGAATACATGAAAAAGACGAAGAAGATTGTCGAAGTTGTCGACGACTTCGACGGCACCCCCGCCGATCAGACCGTTCGCTTCGCCTTTAATGGTGCGTCGTACGAAATTGATCTGAACCGCGAGCACTTCGAGGAATTCGCCGAGGCAATTCAGCCCTACATTAAGGCTGGCCGCAAGGTGGGTTCCACCCGCCGCCGTGGCAATGCGGGCAACCCCACGCAGCGCCTGGAGAATGCGAAGATTCGCGCCTGGGCGAAGGAAGAGGGGCACGACCTGTCTGACCGTGGTCGTATTCCCGCTCCGATCGTTGAGGCCTACCGCAAGGCCCACGCCTGATTCGTGATGCAATTGTGGGCGCGCCGAAAGGTGCGCCCACAATTCTTTATTCATACGCATGAGGGGTGGCACGCGCTATGCGTGCCACCCCTGATCTGCGTTGGATGTCAGCCCTTGGAGACGACGTTATTCGCGCCCGAGTCGGTGCCAACCTGAGGAGCGTTTCCGTCCTTGTACTGGATGGCGTTATTGGAGCCGGTGAAGGAGACCTTGTCGGCGGACTTCACCTCGACCGCATTCGCGGAGCCGTTGATCGTGATCTCGGAGACGGCCTCGCCCACAATGTGGTTGTTCGAACCGTTGATGACGACGGTCTTCGTGCCCGCGGGGATCTCGACGTGCGCGTTGGACTCATCGATCGTGAAGGCTCCGGAAGCATCGGACTTCTCCGAAGAGCCGGACTTGTCGGAGTGGTCGTGGCCGGAGTGGTCCGTGCCCTCAGAGGAAGAGGAAGCGGGGGCTGAGGAGTCTCCGCCGGAGACGTTGGCAGTCTGGGTGCAGCCGGTCAGGGCCACGGTGGCGACGGCCAGGGCGGCCGCGGCGGGAAGGAAGGACTTCAGGGACATGGTGTCTCCCTTTCGTATATTGATCAGTTGGTCAAATGTTAGTCAGAGTACTAGAAGGCGGGGATGAAGATCTCGACGCGGCGGTTGAGTGCACGTCCGGACGGGTTGTCCGAGCCGTCTGCGTTCTCGTTGGGTGCGACGGGCTTGGACTCGCCGTAGCCGGTCGCATCCAGGATCGCGCTCACGCCGTCCTTCTTCAGCTCTGCGGACACGGCATCCGCGCGCTCCTGCGAGAGCTGGAGGTTGAAGGCCTCGTCCGAGATGGAATCGGTGTGGCCGTAGATGTGAGCGGTGGGAACCTTCGCGTTGTTGAGCATGCCCGCCAGGCTCTTCAGAGTCTGGGCGGCGTCGGAGCGAATGTCGGACTTGCCGAAGTCGAAGAGGACGCCGTCCTCCAGGGTGATGACCGTGCCGCAGGACTCGACGGGCTTGAGGGACTCGACGGGCGGGAACTTGCCGAGCTTGGCGACCTTCTCGACCTTCGGGGCGTCCTTGACGGTCGCGCCGTTGACGGTCGCAGTGCCGTCGCCGTTGTTCTGGATCGTCAGCTTCCCGTCCGAGTAGCTGCCCGTGCCGTCGCCGTTGTTCATGATCGTGACGGTGCCCTTGGAGAACTGGCCGGAGCCGTCACCGTTGTTGATGATCGTCTCCATGGAGGTCGTATTGGAGTAGTTGCCGCCGCCGTTGCCGTCCAGGATGATGCTTGTCGTCGCCGTGGAGTAGGTGCCCGAACCATCGGCCTCGACGGTGATGGTCACCATGGTGTCGGCGTTGGTGTAGGTGCCCGAACCGTCGCCGCCGTAGATGATGGAGATCGGGCCCTCGGTGATGACGCCGGAGCCGGTGCCGTCGTTGACGACCGTGCCCTTATCGCTGGAGGAGACCGCGGAGCCGTCGCCGCCCAGGACCGTCGAGCCGGACACCAGGGACGTGCCGTCGCACTTGGCGGGGGAGATCGTCACGCCCGGAACGGAGGCAAGGGAGGTGGAGGCTGTCTGGATGACGGCCTTATCCGCGTTCGAGGCGAACACGTCGATCGCGGGCACCGAGAAGAGCGGGATCGGAGGAATCTCGCCGGGGCGGTAGCCCGGGATCGTCGGAACCGAGGCGGGAGTTGCGGACTGGGTGGGTGCAGCCGTGGTGGCCTCGGCAGTGGGTGCAGCCGTGGGGGTCTGGGGCTTCGAGGAGCCGCAGGCGCCCAGGGCGAGCGTGGTCGCAGCGACGAGAGCGGAGGCTGTCAGGGTGCGTCGTGTGATGATCATGAACCTAACCGTACGGGAAAATACGAGGGGCGCACACTGTTCTGGTAATCATGTAAAACCGCGGAATCTCAAGGATGTCAGGGGCATTTTGAGGGCGACTCAGGGGGTAATCAGGGTATGGCCGGGGTCTTTGTCCGCACAAGATCGCAGGGCCTCGTTTCGCGGTGTTGGGGGAGGGGCCTCGTCCCCACATAGTTCTGCGTCCAAGCTGTGGCGTGATCAACCCCACGGGATGTATGAGGAGGGTCGGAACGTATGGGACAATGGAGACATGAGCTACAAACTGGTGCTGCTCCGCCACGGCGAGAGCGAATGGAATGCAAAGAACCTCTTCACCGGTTGGGTGGATGTTCCGCTGTCGGACAAGGGCCGCGCGGAGGCTACCCACGGTGGCGAGCTCCTCAAGGAAGCGGGCGTGAAGCCTGACCTCCTGTTCACGTCGATGCTGCGTCGTGCCATCATGACCGCAAACCTCGCCCTCGACGCTGCTGATCGCCACTGGATCCCCGTTGAGCGCGACTGGCGCCTCAACGAGCGTCACTACGGTGCGCTCCAGGGCAAGAACAAGAAGGAAATCCGCGACGAGTACGGCGAGGACCAGTTCATGCTGTGGCGCCGTTCCTTCGACGTGGCCCCGCCTGCCATCGAGGCCGGCTCGGAGTTCTCGCAGGACACCGACCCGCGCTACGCCGGCGAGCCTGTCCCCATGAGCGAGTGCCTCAAGGACGTCATCGCGCGTCTGCTGCCCTACTGGGACGAGACCATCGTTCCCGCGATCAAGACCGGCAAGACCGTCATGATCGCCGCGCACGGCAACTCCCTGCGCGCCATCGTCAAGCACCTGGATGAGATCTCCGACGAGGACATCGCCGGCGTCAACATCCCCACCGGCATTCCGCTGGTGTACGAGCTCGACGAGGAAACCCTCAAGCCCATCAAGAAGGGCGGCACCTACCTGGATCCCGAGGCCGAGGCGAAGATCGCCGCGGTCGCCAACCAGGGCAAGTGAGCTGATCGGAGCCCCGGCATCGTCTGCGTGGACGAGGCCGGGGCTCCGTCATGCCCGAAAAGCCGCGCCTTTCGGGGTGTGATGCCCGTCCTTATGACACACGTTTAACCGTGAGCAGGGTCGCATACTGGGATGAATTGCGGTCGTGCTTGAAGTTGGTTTGTGTCGATCCTTGTATGCGTGTAACGTTGAGCGTTCACACTGTATGGGTCGGTTTTGCTCGCCAGCTGGTAGAATAGTTGTGCTATCCACGCAAGCACCCAGGAGTCCATCCATGTCGTTTGAAATCGGTCAGACGGTCGTCTACCCGCACCACGGCGCAGCCACGATCGAAGAGGTCATGACGCGCACCATTCGTGGTGAGGAGCGGATGTACCTGAAGCTGCGTGTGAACCAGGGCGATCTTGAGATTCAGGTCCCCGCTGAAAACGTCGATATGGTCGGCGTCCGCGACATCGTCGACGAGGACGGCCTCGAAGAGGTCCTCTCCGTCCTGCGCGCCCCCTACATCGAGGAGCCCACCAACTGGTCGCGCCGCTTCAAGGCGAACCAGGAGAAGATCGCCACCGGCGACATCGTGAAGGTTGCCGAGGTCGTGCGTGACCTGACCCGCCGCGACGATCTGAAGAAGCTGTCCACGGGTGAGAAGCGCATGCTGACGAAGGCCCGCGGAATCCTCACCTCCGAGCTGGCCCTGGCTCGCAACATCGAAAAGACTGTCGCCGCCGAGCGCCTCGACGCCGTCCTGGCAGAGGGACGCATCGAAGTCGAAGAAGATGCCGTCGACGAGTGAGTCCTGCGCGGTCCTGACGGCCGCCGGCTCCGGCTCTCGCCTCGGCTGCGAGGGGCCGAAAGCCCTCGTTGAACTCTCGGGTCGCCCCCTCGTGTGGTGGGCGGCCC
>CALBAF010000500.1 GCA_937926415.1 uncultured Actinomyces sp. | reverse complement strand
GCCACCGATCAGCTAGGCCTTCAATGGGTTCCTGGATGCACTGCCCAGTAGGCGCGCGGTCGCTCAGCGCTGGAAGCGGCGCACGAAATTGCGCAGGATGACGCGCGAGGGATCCGTGTCCACGGTCGCGACCTGGGCGCGGATGGCCTCGGCCTTCTCCACCGGATAGTAGCGGCCCGCGTACTGGTCGATGCGCACGTTAACGCCCTCAAGGTCCATCTCGGGGTGGAACTGGGTCGCCCACGCGGCCTCGCCCACGCGCACCATCTGGATCGGGGTGTCGTCGCCTGCCAGGAGGACCTGCATGCCGGGGGCCAGCTCGCGCACGGCCTCGTGGTGGCCGACGTAGGCGTGGAAGCGGTCGGGCGTGCCCTCCAGGAGGGGGTCTTCGCGCCCCGCGTCGGTCTTCGTCAGGGCGATGCCGCTGATTTCCTCGCCGTGGTGGGTGTCGATGACGCCGCCCAGGTGCAGGGTGAGGGTGCCCAGCCCGTAGCACAGTCCCAGGATCGGGAAGGATTCGCCGAGCGCCCGGTCGTAGAAGGAGCGCAGCCATGCCTCGGCGCGCACCTGGCGTTCTTCCTTGAGGTGATCGTCGGCGTTCGCGTCCCACGGGGACCCGCAGATAAACGCACCCGAGTACTCGGACAGGTCGAGGTCGGGCAGCTCCCTTTCCATGCGCACCTGGCGGACCTGGTCGGGGGTGAGTCCCGAGAAACGAGGCAGGTCGGCGCACTCGGCAGCCAGAACGGGGCCGTCGTCGCGCGAGGTCAGCATGAGGAAGGGCTTGGTCATGCCCACCATGCTATCGACTACCTGCGCGCATGCAGAAGGTGTCCGCCTTCCAAGCGTGTGTGACGGACGCAGATGTGGGCGCCCTCTGCCACACTGGGAGCATGTTGATTCTGCACACCTCCGACTGGCACCTGGGGCGCACCCTGCACGGCGCGTCCCTGGGCGACAGCGCGGACGCGTTCATCGAGTGGTTGGTGGCCCTGGTGCGTGAGCGCGACGTGGACGCCGTGCTCATCTCGGGCGACGTGTTTGACCGCGCGGTTCCGCCCGTCGACGCCCTCGCGCGGATG
>CALBAF010000499.1 GCA_937926415.1 uncultured Actinomyces sp. | reverse complement strand
TGGATGGGAACGTGCTGATCTACGAGCGCATCCGTGAGGAGCTGCGCGCCGGAAAGACCTCCCTCGCGGCGCTGGACTCGGGCTTCCGCAAGGCGCTCGTGACGATCCTCGACTCGAACATCACGACGCTGATCGCGGCCGTCGTCCTCTTCTACTTCGGCTCCGGATCGGTGCGCGGCTTCGGCGTCACGCTCTCCATCGGCCTCGTGGCCAGCGTGTTCTCCAACATCGTCGTGACCCGTGCGCTTCTCCAGATATTCATGAGCCGGAAGCAGAACGCCCTGAGGCGCAGTTAGGAGGTGGACGCGATGAATTTCAATTTGATGGGATACCGCAGACCGGCGCTTCTCCTGAGCCTCTTCCTGGTCGTCCTCAGCCTGGGGCTTCTGCTTTTCAGGGGCCTGAACCTGGGCATCGACTTCACGGGCGGCAACGTCATTCAGGTGGAGTTCGGGAACCGGCCCGACGTGGCGGAGGTCCGTGAGGTCGTATCCGCCGTCGTGGCCAAGGGGGCGATGATCCAGAACTTCGGCGAGGCGGGCATTATCATCCGCACCAACGAGGATACGGAGGGGAGCCGCGAGCAGGTCGTCAAGGTCCTGCAGGAGAAGTACGCGGACATGAAGGTCATCGGCTTCGAGAAGGTCGGTCCCGTCGTGGGGCGGGAGCTGCGCAACCAGGCTATCGTGGGCATCTCCATCGCCCTCGTCGCCATCCTGATCTACATCACCGTGCGCTTCCAGTTCCGCTTCGCGGTGGTGAGCGTCGTCCCTCTGGTGCACGACGTGGTGATTGCCCTGGGCTTCTTCAGCCTGACCCAGATGGAGATCGCCTCCTCGTTCATCGCGGCGCTCCTGACGATCGTGGGCTACTCGCTGAACAACACGATCATCATCCTGGACCGCATACGTGAGAACTGGCGGGACCTCCCGAAGGCCGGCATCGTGGGGCTGGTCAACCGGTCCGTGAACCAGACGCTCTCCCGGACCGTCAACACGACGCTGACGACGCTCTTCCCCGTCGCGGCCCTGTGCGTCTGGGGAGGGCCCGTGCTGGCCGCCTTCAGCTACGCCATGCTCGTGG
>CALBAF010000498.1 GCA_937926415.1 uncultured Actinomyces sp. | reverse complement strand
CCGAGGTGGGCGAGACGACCGTCGTGCTCGCTCAGGGGCGCGACCCCGGCAACGTCGGTACGATCATCCGCACCGCCGACGCATTCGGCGCAGTCGGCGTCGTTGCCGTTGCGGGCACGGTGGACGCAGCCAGTCCGAAGGTCGTGCGCTCGAGCGCCGGCTCCGTCTTCCACATTCCCGTGCGCGTGGTTTCGTCTTTCGCCGACGCCCGTGCACTCATTCACGGCCGCAGTGCGGCCCTGCTGGGCACCAGCGGCGGTGCCGGATCGCTGAGCCTGTCCGATCTCCTCGTGCAGGGAGTGTCGGCGCGGTCGCGCCTCTCCCAGTCGCATGCGTGGGTGTTTGGCAACGAGGCTCGAGGCCTGTCGGGTGAGGAAATGCGTCTGTGTGACGCCCTCGTCTCGATTCCCATGACCGGCGATGCGGAATCCCTCAACGTGGCCAGTGCGGCCGCGACCTGCCTTTTTGCCTCCCAGACCGTGCGTGGCATCGACAACTGACGCCCGCCTCGCGGCGCATTGACGCGCGTGCGACTAGGCTGGACGTTATGAAGTTAGGCGATCTTTCCGAGGCGCAGTTGGTGTCTCATTTCCGTGAGCTTTTCCCGCGCGGCGAACGCACGATGATTGGCATCGGCGACGACTGTGCGCAGGTTGCGGCTCCCGAAGGTTCTTTCATCGTCACCACGGACGTCATGGTGGAGGATCAGCACTTCCACCTGTCGTGGTCGACGGGCTACGAGGTCGGTGCACGCGTTGCTGCCCAAAACCTCGCGGACATCGACGCGATGGGCGGACGGCCTTCGGCTCTGGTCGCCTCGGTGGTCGCGCCGCGCGACATGGATGCGGATGTCTTCCTGGATGTTGTTCGAGGCATGGGGGACCGCGCGCGTGAGGTTGGTGCGGGCGTCGTTGGCGGAGACCTGAGCGCGGGGGACAAGCTCGTCATCTCGATCACGTCCTTCGGCTATTGCCCGGGCCCGGTGGTACGCCGTGACGGCGCGCGCCCCGGTGACCTCGTGGCGGTCAGCGGCACCCTCGGATACTCCTACGCCGGCCTTGATCTCCTGGAGGGTGGACACG
>CALBAF010000497.1 GCA_937926415.1 uncultured Actinomyces sp. | reverse complement strand
CGGCGTCGGCTGGCCTCGGCGCGGGCGCAGACGCGCGCACCGTAGGGACGCGGCTTGGATCGACGCCAACCGCGTGGCGCTCGCTTGCCCAGGTGTAGAACCCGGCGACGGACTGGAGAGCGCTACGGCGCGTGTCTCGCGCCCAAACGTGCGAAGCGGACCATTCGATCACGTCGCCTGTCTCTACATCCCACGGGCCGCGATCAACAGCGCGGGCAAACCGTCGCAGCCAGTCGATCCGCAACCGCGTTGTTGCGACCGAGCGGCCCGATCCAAGCAGGTGCAACCGGTAATCTCCAAGTGGCGCGTCCCAACCGCCCGGCACTAATGCTTTGCGTATAACCATGTTCACATACTCACCCGATTCGCCCAATACCGCGCGCGCTACGCCGCCGCGCCCGATCCGACGTGCGATAACGATGCCTCCAAAGTGTCCACTATGTGAAATGTGAGCAAATCCCGAGGTTGCAGGTTCGAGTCCTGTCGGAGGCGCGTTTCCCGACCGGTCGGAGTTACCAGATCGACCACAGAGACGCCTAGCGCCGTGGCTAGGCTGTCCAATTCTTCAAGCTGCCAGGGGCGCTTTCCGGTCCATCGTTTATTGACCGAAGGCTGGGAAATACCAAGCATCTGCCCTAGTCGCACCTGATTAAAGCCCGCGCGCGCTGCCTCGGCGCGCACGTTCGCCGCGACAACGTCGCGTGTTGTCACCTGGTCTGCCGCTGTCGGCATGATCTGAATAGCCATACGCCCATCCTAGTCCAGATGGGCATAATCTGTAACCGCCTGGACGCAATTCAAGCATTCCTCTAGTTTGCTTTCTATTCCGAAAAAGATTAGAACGTGAACTATGGAGAGTTTCAACGACATGGTCACTCAGGAAGTAACGCGCTACATGCGCGCGGCTGGCCTGTCTCAAACCGCGCTCGGCAAGGCTTGTGGCATCCGACAGACAAGCATCTCAAAGCGCATTCGTGGGGCCGTCGGTTGGACCCTCGCCGACCTGGATCGACTCGCCGACGCTGGCGTGCCGATCAGCCTCACCACATCGACGCTCGAAAGGGACGCCTAATCATGAGCACAGCGGAAAATCAGACCGTGAACGCCCTGCGCAATCTAAGGGATGAGTTAGACCGAATCATTGACCAACTGACCCCCGCCGCATTTGAGGTTGTCGGCTATGACCTGTCCGTCGCATATCGCGATATAGAGCGCACCGTTTTCAACATGGAATGCGCCTTCGATCTGGAGGTGGGCGAATGAGTTACCGGATCGACTGGACCCAGTTCCTCGCCGCCCTCGTGGCGCTGGCATCCTATGGCGCGACTATCGCCGCCATGTTCGCGTTCTACATCCCGTGGCCTATCACGGTCCCGCTCATGGCCGTGACCTTCATTGCCGCTGGCATCTGGTCGCACCGCCGCGACGTGAACGAGATCGGAGATGCCTCCAATGAGTAACCGACTCGCAGACAACATCTCCCCGGCCCTCATGGCAGAACTCGATCAGACCGCCGCCGAAATGCTCGCCATGGTCTTCATTCGCCGCGACGGCGAAGTAGAGATGCACGCCCGCGCCGACATCTCGCGCCCCGGCGTCGCTGCCGCCCTTCGCCGTCTCGCCGATGAGGTGGAACAGGCATGATTACCAGCTCCGACGCCGCTATTGTCCGCCCGCTCCTGCGCAAAGCCCAAGCGGTTAGCCTCCAGCTCGCCGAGGATGCCGCCAACACTGGCGTCCCCGGCGCGAAGCGCCTACGCCCCAAGGACCGCGCGACCAAGGCAAAGCTCGTGCATTGCTATGTGACCGTTGCGGTTCGTTACATGATCGAAGGCCAGCAATGACCGCCGCCGCCGTTGCCTGGACCGATCAGGACCGCGCCGACTTTATCGCCGCCGCCCGCGCCGCGATCAGCGGCCCCCGTGCCGAGGATGCCGCCGCCCAACCGGCGACCGTGCCAGCGCCGAGGGCGCGCGGCGTCCTCAATGCCGGGATGAGATTTACCTCCATCCTGGCCGCTCTGTCTCGGATCGGATGGGGACCGCTTAGGGGACGTGAATTCGCGGCCTCGCGGGCGATCCTGGATACCCTCGCCCTACTTGCTCACGACACGCGCGCCGACCTCTCGGCGACCGTGCAAACCACGGCCCGCCAGCTCGCCAAGCGCGCCGGGTACTCCCTTCGCCACACGTCCCGCTGCCTCCAATGGCTCGAAGACGCTGGCGTGATCGAATGGCACCGGGGCGGCATCAGGATGGGAGCGCCGACCGTGGGCGTCATCAAGGTGATGAAGCGCGTCCTCGTGGACTGGACGCTGGCCTTCCGCCGCGCCTCCGACGCCGAAGACCGCGCCCGCAACGCGGCGACCCGCGCACGCATCCAGCTCTACCGCCTTCGCCGAAACACGGCCCGCCCGAAGCCCCTCGACGCCCATGTGGACATGAGTACGCCCCATCCTTCCCTACGGGATGAGGGGGCCGCTACGGCGTCCCCTCGTTCGTCCCGAAAGAAGAATGTTCCGCCCCGAAAGGAAGAAGACACTATGCCGAAGTACCGACCCACGTACATGACCTACCTTGCCACCGAGTGCAAGCACGGTGAACCCGTATCAGACCGTTGCAACCGTTGCAGGTATGAAGCAATCATGCGACAGCAGCAGGTCGCCGACGCCGAGAGAGCCGCCGCCGAGCGGCGGCGCAAAGAGCAGGAAGAAGCCGAGAACCAAGAACCCGAATTCACGTGGCCACCCGCTTTCGTTGCCTACATGCGATCCACCTACCCCGATGCCCATTACCGTTCGTGGGCGCGCCTCATGATTACTGACCCCAAAGCTAAGGAACTGTTCAATGACCATGCCGCTGCCTGACTCTCGCGCCGTCGTCGCCGACATTGCGACCGACATTGAAGCCGCCGCCATGCGCGCACACGAAGCCCTGAACGGGGCCTCGCCCTACTCGATGAGCTCAGCTCAGTTCCGGCTCGCAGGTATGGCCCTCCAGATCGCAGCCCTCGCCCGCCAGATGAGGGATGAGATCGCCGCCAGCTATCCGCCCCCGCCCCCGCCCCCCACTGTCTACGGGCCGCGCCGATGAGCTGGGACGGCTCCAAGGTCCGCCGCCTCGCTAACCAGGTGCTTGGCCGGTACGGCTCCACCTGTTGGCTGTGCGGTAAGCCCATCGACCTGGCCGCGTCCCGTCGCTCGCCCCTCGGCCTGACAGTCGATCACGTTGTGCCCCGCTCGAAGGGAGGGACGGACGACATCACCAACCTGCGACCAGCTCACCACCACTGCAACACAAGCAGGCAAGCCCGCCCCGCCTCCGACTTCCAGCCGCCCCGGTCCTGGTCTGGCTCTGGCTCATGGCCAGGCCTGACCGCACCGGCTAACCCGTGTTCTTAGACACACCGCCAGGCAGTCCCCGCCCCCAACTTCCTTATCCCCCCGACGCCCAGATAAACCGGCCCGAAACGGCCCAAACCCAGACCGGAAACACGAATCATGCGCGAAATGACCAACGAACTGTTCCAAGTGGAACCGCCCCCAACGGGGGAGATCGAAGACGCCGTGCGCGAAGCCTTCGATGACCTAGACGCCAAGGGCGTCCTCGGCCCAATCGAGAAGGCGAAGCGCGCCGCGCTCACCAAAGCCGCCGCCGCCCTTGATCGAAGCCTGAACGGAGGCGCACCGAGCGTCGCGACCTCCAACGTCCTGAAAAACGTCCTGGAATCGCTCGATAGTCTTCCTCGCCCCGCCGAGGGCACCGACCGCGAACTGGACGCCTTCGACGCGGCCCTAGCCGAGCTCACCCGCGACGCCCTGACCGCATCATGAGCGCCGCCCCGAAGTATGCGACCCGCCGCAACCCGGCTAACCCCACGTTCGGCGCTCGGATCGCCGCGACCGCCGCATTCCTCGGCGGCTCGCTCATGCCTTGGCAACGCCAGGTCGCCGACGTCGCCCTAGAGCTCGATCCAGAGACGCCGGGGGCCTGGAGGTATCCCGTCGTCGTCGTCACCGTCCCACGCCAAGCCGGTAAGAGTTTCCTCCTGCGCGCCGTCATGGTGGATCGCATGATGGCCTACAACCGGCACGAAATTCTCATGACAGCGCAGACCGGCAAAGACGCTCGCAAACGGTGGAAACAGATCAACACCGCGCTCAACGCAGAAAAAAAGCCCGGATATTTCAGGGTGTATGCGTCGCAGGGCTCCGAGCGGACCGAGTACTTGAAGCGCGGCTCGTTTATCTCGCCGTTTGCGCCGACGCCGAAGTCAATCCATGGTGATTCGTTGCATTTGGTCACCGTTGATGAGGCTTGGGCTTTCGATGCCGAAGCAGGCCTTGCCCTGGAGACGGCGATCAACCCTACCCAGCTCACTATCAAGGACTCGCAGCTTTGGATCGTCTCCACCAAGGGCACGGACAAATCGGCGTATCTCAATGAGCTGATCCGCCAGGGCAGGAAGTCAGTGGAAGACCCACATAGCCGTATGTGTTTCTTCGAGTGGTCAGCGGATGAAGAAGCCGCCGAGCGCGATCCATACAGCGACGAAACCCTCTCCTTCCACCCGGCGCTAGGCCACACGCAGACCGCCGACAAGATCAGGGCGCTACGATCCGACAACCTCGCCTCATGGCGTCGCTCGATCCTGAACCTTGAGACCGCCGCCGAGGAAACCGCCGTCGATATCCACCTGTTTGGCTCGCTCATGGACCTGGACCTGACCGCCCCCGATCCCTCGCGCGTCTGCCTGGCCGTCGATCTCGCCGCCGACCGATCCGCCGCGACAATCGCCGCCGCCTGGCTCGACGACGACGGCGACCCCTGCCTAGCGACAGTGGCATCAGGGCCGGGCATCGACTGGGTACGCCCCGCGCTTCATGGCCTCCAGGCCGCTGGGTATGCGTGGATCGGATGCGATCCAGCGGGCCCCACGCGCACGCTCGCCGCCGATCTCGAAGCCGAGGGGACGCCGATCACGACACTGGCCACCCGCGAATATGCCTCTGCGTGCCAGCTATTCCTAGATCGAGTGAACGCGAAGCGCCTCACGCACGACGGCAACCAAGAGCTCATCAAAGCCACCGGGGCCGTTGTCCTTCGCCAGCTATCCGGCGTCACCGCCTTCGACGTCGCCAAATCGCCGCGACCCATCGACGCCCTACGCGCCGGGGCCGTCGCCGTATGGGCAGCGTGCCAGCCACGGCCCGGCATCCAAATCTACTGACCATCCAGGGAGCCACATCATGCGGATACACGTTGACGCCTCGGCTTGCACATTCCTACCCATGTGTGAATGCGGTTGGAGGGGCCTCCCCGCCGCCTCGCATGAGCGCGCCCTGACCCAGGTCTCCGAGCATGAGCGGTACGCGCACCCAGGCGACCGGCACGCCCGCCGCGCTCTCAGCACCTACCGCTGGCGACACGTATAAGCCGGGATGCGAATCGGGTACCCCGCATACTCTCAGCCATGGCCTCCCTCGCATCCCTATTCGGCTTCCACCGCGCCGAGACCGGCGCGCCGATCCCAGCGGGCATCACGCCGCCCGCACGGGAAGCGGCGCTCATCACCGAACGCGGCGCTCTCGCCCTGGACTCGGTCTATCGCGCCGTGAGTGTCCTCCAGGCCGCTGGCAAGCAAATCTCGCTCGATGCCTGGCGAGACGGCTCACAGCTCGAAGGCCGCGACATGCCCACCGTCGTCGCGACGCCCGGCCCCGATCTGACCCCTACGGCGCTCATTGCCGAGACAATCGCCAGCCTCGCCCTCCGAGGAAACGCCTATTGGCTCATTGGCCGTACCGGCGACGGGCGCGCAAACTCCCTGCGCGTCCTGGACCCCACCCAGTGCCTTCCAATCCTGGACAACAACACGGGCGAACGCACCGTGCAATGGCGATCGCGCACCTGGAAACCCGATCAGATTCGACACCTGCGACTGACCTACATCCCCGGCGAAGCCGCTGGCCTCGGCCCGATCCAGGCGTGCGCGCGATCCCTCCAGGGCGCAACCGAAATGGCATCCTACGCCGCGAACTGGACCCACGGCGGCGGCGTGCCCACCGGCGTCCTATCCACTGAGCAGCCGATCACCGCCGCCCAAGCCGCCGACGCTAAGCGCGCCTGGAACGAATCCAACTCCCAGAGCGGCGGCGTGGCCGTCATCGGCGCTGGCTTGAAGTACTCCCCGCTTCATCTCACGCCCTCCGAGATTCAGTTCTTGGAGTCCCGCGCCTTCGACGTCCTCGCCGTGGGCCGTATGTTCGGCATCCCCGCGCACATGCTCCTAGCCGCCGTGAACGGATCAAGTCTGACCTACCAGAACATTAACGACGCCGCGACAGACTTCATACGGTGGACCCTCATGGCCTACCTCCGAGAGATCGAAGACGCCCTAACCGCAATCGTCCCGCGCGGCACGACCGTTCGCTTCAACCTGGACGCGATCCTGCGCGCGACACCCGCCGCCCGCATGGCCACCCACAAGACCGCTATCGACGCCGGCATTTACACCCCCGAGTATGCGCGCCGCATCGAAGGGATCACCGACGACGCCGCAACCGACAAGGACACCCCGCATGAATGACCTCCAGACCCGCCGCTTCACCATCCGAGCCGACGCCGACGCCGAGCCGCGCACCGTGCGCGGCCTGGCCGTCCCCTACGGCGTCGAAATTGAGCTCGCCCCCGGCTACTTCGAGAGTATCGCGCCCGGCGCTCTCGCCGACCGAACCGACGACGCGACCAGCCTCAAACTCGTGTGGCGACATGACGAACCCATTGGCCTGATTACCTCGGCGACCGAGACCGCCGACGGTATCGAGATCGAAGCCCGATTCTCGGACACGCAGACCGCCCGCGACGCCTACCAGCTAGTCAAGGACGGCGTCATTGACCGCCTCTCCATCGGCTTTATTCCGCTCACCTACGAACGCGCCGAAGCCGACGACGGAACTCACACGACCATTACCAGCCTGGACCTCCGAGAAGTCTCCCTCGTTCCATTCCCCGCATACGACGGCGCGACCGTGACCGAAGTACGCGAACAACCCACCACACCCACCGAAAGGACAACCCCCATGACCGACGCACCCGCCTACGCGCTCGCCTCCGACCTGGACGACCTGCGCGCCGACATCACCGCCATGGAGCAGCGCGCGACCCTCGCCGCCGCCGAGCGCGGCACCACGCCCGCCGCCGACAAGCGCACCCCCGGCGAAGCCATTAAGGCCCTCATCAACGACGAGGCATACCGCGCCGAGATCGCCGCGATCCAGACCCGCGCCTTCAACGGCACTCCCTCCAGTGCGGATGCAACCATGGTTGTCCCCGAATGGATCAAGGATCTGACGCGCATCGTCGATAAGCCCAACGTCCTGGCCGGGCTTTTCTCGCGCGGCGCTCTCCCCGCCGATGGGATGGAGCTCGACTTTACCGAGCTCGCGACCAACACCCTGACCGTGAACGCACAGACCGCCGAAGGTGCTGATCTCCAGATGGGTAAGATCACCACGAAGAAGCGCAGCGCGCCGATCAAGACCTTCGGCGGTTACACCGAGCTTTCTCGCCAGGCGATTGAGCGTACCCGCGTCAATCTCCTGGACACGTCCCTGCGCGGCATGGCTATCGCCGCTGGCCAGGCCTCGGCGGCGTACTTCGCCACGCAGTTCGCCACCGCCGTCAAGGCGCAGGACGCATCCAAGCTCGCCGTCTCCAAGGCCGCGACCGCCCTCACCTGGTCGGACATCTCCGGTATCTTCATCGACGCCGCCGCGCGATTCGCCGACCAGGCCCTGACCCTGGACGGCCTGGTTGTCGATCTGGCGACCTTCAAGGCGCTTTCTGGCCTGACCGGCACGGACGGACGCCCGCTCATGCGAGCCACCGAGAACCCCACCAACACGATTGGCACCACGAACGCCAAGGCCCTGACCGGCGTCATTCTCGACGTTCCAGTGACCTGCAACCTGCGCGCGACCGCTGGCGAGCTCGGCGCTGGCATCGTTGGAGCTTTCTACAACTCCGAGGCGATCCGCACCTACGAGACCCCGCTGGTCCAGCTCCAGGATGAGAACATTGTCAACCTCTCCAAGCAGTTCAGCGTGTACCGCTACGGGGCCGTGGCTACCGAAATTCCGACCGGCCTCGTGCCCCTGAAGATCGGGGCCTGACCGTGAGTGCCGACCTGACCGCCCGACTCGCCGCCTACGTGGGAGACGTGCCCAACGACTCATTCCTGAAAGAGTGTGCCGAGCAGGCCGCGACGCTCATTCGCGATCAGGTCGGCACCGCGACCGTTCCCGCCGAAATCCTGGAGCGCGCGCAAATCGAAGTCGCCGCCGAGCTCTACCACCGTCGCAGTGCCCCCAACGGGATCAAGAACTTCGCAGACGGTTTCGACGGCACCGCCGCGATCCGCGTCGCCCGTGACGCCATGGTCGCCGCGCGCCCCCTCCTGGCCCCCTATCTGCCCCTCGCGATCTCATGACAAACAGTGGACCTATCGCCGCCGCCCGCGCCGACCTCGCCGACGTCCTGACCCGAATCACCTCCATTCCCGTCCTGACGTCGATCCCCGAACGCCTGGCCCCGCCGTGCGTCGTCGTCACCGAAGGCACGCCCCTAGTCGCCCCCGACGAGAACGCACACGGAGCCGTCACGGTACGGCTCTCGATCACGGTAGCGGTCGCACCGACGACCAATGCCCTGGCCGTCGCCCGCCTGGACTCAGCCGTTGACGCCATTGTCGTCGGCATGGTCAGGGAGGGAATGTTCGCCGCCGTGGACGCCTACCAGACGATCAAGGGCGCAGACGGGCAGGCATACCTCGCCGCCCCCATCACAACCGCAATCACCTACACGATAGAAAAGGACTCCTGACCATGACTGTCACCCGCAATACTCGCATCCTCGGTAACAAGCTCGGTTTCTCCATTGCCGGTAAGGACTACTGGAGCGACATCTCCAGCTATGAACTCTCGCCCGAAACCTCTGACAAGGATGTCGTGACCTTCGCAGATGCCCTATCCGGCGCGTCCTCGGCCTGGAAGTTGAAGGGGAAGGCCATCGTCTCATTCGACGCCGGTTCTTTCTGGGACATGCTCTGGCAGCAGGCCGGGCGAACCGTTGACGTCCTGGTCGCGCCCTTCGGCAATAAGGTTGCGACCGCGAAGCAGCCGCACTTCAAGATCAAGGCGAAGATCGGCGTCAAGCCGTCGATCAGCTCCGAGGCTGGCGACGAAAAGGGCTCGACGTTCGACTTCGAGTGGCAGTGCGAAGGCGAACCCGAGAAGCTCACCGCCACGTCGACGCTCGGCGCGGGCAACATGGAAGACAACTAATCTCCATGACCGGCATTCGTGACGGCCGCGTGAACCTGGACGGCGGTAGCGTCGAAATCACGGGCATTAAAGCGCTCCTGCGCGACGCCGAAGCGGTGGGCGTGGCCGTCACGGACCTGAAAGACCTCACGTATAGGCTCGCAACACCTATCGCCACCCTCGCCAAGACAATGGCCCCCCACAAGGACGGCGACCTGCAAGCAGGGATCAAGCCAAGCCGATCCAAGCGGAAAGTCATGGTGAGAGTGGGCTCCAAGTCACGCCTCCCATACGCGGGCGTGCGTCACTGGGGAGCCGACTCACGCAGCGGCCCCCGCTGGCTCTCCCAAGCCGAAGAAATGATGCGTCCCAGGACGTTCGCGGGCTTTGGGAAGGGCATCAAGGAACTACTCGACCAACACAACTGGTAAGGACACCACCCATGAATATGAATGCGCTCACCCTCGGCGACCTGGAGTACTACGAACGAAAGACCGGCGAACCGATCACCTCATTCGACCCCGAAGCGGGCGGCAAGCTCGCCCGGCCCATGATCGCCATGTGCGCAGTACTCCTGTTCCGACGCGGCGGCTACCAGACCCGCGACGACGCTTACACCGCCGCCGCCGATCTGACCATGGAAGACGCGACCGCTCTCGTTTCCACCCAGGAAACATCGGGGGAATGACCGGCGCGACCTCCCTAAGCCCCGTCCTAGCGATCCTCGCCGTGGACGCCGGGATCAGCCCATGGGAGGCGCGCGAACACCTCACACTCGAAGACGCGCGCGCGATCCTGGACCTCCTCCAGGAACGCGCCAAAGCACAGAAGGGATAACCGTTGGCTGGCCACGTCGTCAAGGTCTCAGTAGTCGCCGAGACCAAGAATTTCAGCCGCGCATTCAAGGGCCTGGCAAAGGAAACAGGCCTGACGAATCTCGCGAACGCGGGCAAAGCCGCCGTGACGACCCTCGCGACCGTCGCCGCCGCTGGCGCAGCCGCTATCGGCGTCGCAGGGGCGAAGGCAGTCAGCGCCGCCGCCGACCTGGAGCAGTCAACAGGCGCTATCGAAGCAGTCTTCAAGTCTGGAGCAGACCAGATGAAGGCATTTGCCGATACGGCGGCGTCTTCGGTCGGTCTGACCAAAAACGAATACCAGGAATTGGGCACGCTGTTAGGGGCGCAGCTCAAAAACGGCGGGACAAGCATCGACCAGCTCGCAGGCAAGACCAACGATCTGATCGGCGTCGCCGCCGACCTGTCCGCGCAATTCGGCGGCTCGACCGCCGACGCCGTCGCCGCGCTCTCCAGCGCCCTAAAGGGGGAGCGCGATCCCATTGAGCGCTACGGCGTGTCCTTGAAGCAGGCAAGCATCGACGCCAAGGCCGCCGAGCTCGGATTCGAGAAGGTGGGCGGTTCCTTCGATACCGAGGCGCAGCAGGCCGCGACCTTGGCCCTGATTATGGAGCAGACAGCCGACGCGCACGGAGCCTTCGCGCGCGAGGGCGACACACTCGCGCATCAGGTGCAAGTCCTCAAAGCGCACTTCGGCGACTTCGCCGCCAAGGCCGGGACACTGGTCCTACCCATGGTGACCGCCCTAGCGTCCGCCGCCGTGGAACATCTCGTGCCCGCGCTCGAATCGCTCTCGACGTGGGCAAAGGACGTCGCAATTCCGGCCCTCCAGGACTTCGCCGCACGCATCCAGGCCACCGTCGTCCCGAAGATCAAGCAAGCCGCCGCCGTATTCCAGACCGAGATTCGGCCCCGCCTCCAAGCCCTCATTGACTGGCTCACCACGACGGTCCCGCCCGCCGTGTCCCGCGTCGTCGCATTCTTCGAGAAATTCGGCCCCGCTATCGCCGCCGCCGCTGGCGTGATCGGGACATTCGTCGCAGGCTTCAAGACCTTCAACCAGATCAAGACGATCATCGGAGCCGCCAAGACCGCATGGGCGGCGCTCAATGCCACCATGGCCGCTAATCCGATCTTCCTTGTGATCGCCGCCATTGCCGCCCTGGTCGCGATCTTCGTAGCGCTCTACCAGAACAACGAAACTTTCCGCGCCGCCGTTGACGCCGCATGGGCACAGATCAAAGCCGCCGTGTCTGTCGTCGTGGAATGGTTCCAAACCAACGTTGTGCCAGCCCTCAAAGCAGCGTGGGAGAAGATTCAAGCCGCGTGGGACGCCGTCTGGCCCCAACTGCAAGCCGCGTGGGCGTCCTATGGTCAGCCCATCGTCGATCTGATTATCAACGTCTTCCAAGGCCTGGCCGCGAACTGGGACACCATCTGGCAGGGCATATCCACCGTTGTATCCGGCGTCTGGCAAGTAATATCCAGCGTTATCTCCACCGTGGTTGGAGTCATCTCTGGCATTATCCAGGTCTGGACCTCGGCGCTCTCTGGCGACTGGCAGGGCGTCTGGGACGGCATTAAGCAGATCGTTTCCAGCGTCTGGGACGGCATTAAGGGCGTCATTAACGGGGCCCTGAACATCGTCAAGGGATACATCACATACGCCATGGGCGTGATCTCCGGCATTTTCTCCGGCGTCTGGTCCTCCATCTCATCGACCGTATCAGGGGCCTGGAGCGGCATAACCGGCGCGATCTCCAGCGGCGTCTCATCCGCCGTGTCCTTCATCTCATCCCTGCCCTCGCGTGCCCTATCCGCACTCGGCAACCTCGGCTCGCTCCTGATCGGAGCCGGTAAGAGCCTCATCCAGGGTTTCATCAACGGCATCAGCTCAATGATCGGCTCGGTCAAATCAACGCTCGGCAACCTGACCTCCAGCCTCACGTCCTGGAAGGGCCCCGCCGACTATGACGCGATCCTACTCACGCCAGCCGGTCGCCTCGTGATCGAAGGCTTCATTAGGGGCCTGGAATCGCGGTACGGCGCAGTGCGTCGATCCCTCGGCGCGCTCACGGGCATGGTCGCCGACACCGACACCGGTTCACTCGGCCTCCCTGATGCCAGCGGCCTGGCCGGTCTGCGCTCGCGCGGCGGCGTCACCATCCATGTGACCGCGAACATGCTCAACCCGTCGATTGACGCGGGCCGCGTGATCGCCCAATCCATCGACCAGTACACCCGCCTAAACGGAGCAGGACGATAGGCCATGACGACCCTACCTAGCCCCTCCCTCGCCGACTACAGCGGCGCGACCTGCCAGCCCCTTAGCGGCGGGCGCGTGCGCTTCACCCTCACGCCCGGATCGAGTGCCCTCACCATCACAGTGCCAAACCTCGTGCCAGGTCACCGCATCGGCGCACAAATTCGCGTGCGCGCCGACCAGCCCGGCAAGCGGATCGTCATCCGCATCGGCAACCAAGCCAACACCTACGGGCCCGGCCCTATCTACACGGTATCCGCCGAAAACTCCGCCATGGGGACTGAGCTCGCCATTGACGTGGCAGGCCTCCAGACCGGCATCATTGAAGCCATCACGGTCTGGGACCGTACCGACATCCCAGCCAACCCCCGGCCCTGCGACGTCCTCAGCCTCCAGGCGTACTATCCGCTACCCGGTTTCTTCGGTCTCAGGTGGAACAATGCCAGGTGGAATCGCGCCTCATGGACGCTCGGCGTCGCCAAGCCGTGGGCAATGACGTGGAATCGCAACGCCTGGGACACCCGCGCATGGAACCAAGGCGAAACGAACATATCGCAGTGGCAGGACATCCTCGGACCATGCACCGACCTAACCGTGACTCGCGGCGTCACGACGAACGGGCCCGCAATGAGCGCCGCCGTTGGCACCCTCACCGCGCACGCGATCAACGCCCTAAGCCCACGCGCGACCGGCCTCCACCACGGCACGCCAATTCGCCTGATCCACTGGCCAACCAGGACGGCGATCTACACCGGCGTCATTACGGACCTCACAATCACCCCGCACAAGCCCGGATCACGCGTGGACTATGAGGTCACCCTCACGGCCTCCGATAACGTCGCCCGGCTCGCAGCGATCACCCGCTACGGAGCCAAAGCAGACGGGGGAAACGGCTCCGAGCCCTGGACCGCGCGCCTGGACCGACTCATCAAGTCAGCCCCCGATCTGCCCTACCGCATCCACGACACCGCAACGCAGACCGTACCGCCGACCGTCTGGGAAACCAGCCTAGCCAAGCACCTGGACGCCCTCACGGCCTCGGTCCTCGGCTCCTGGACCGTAGACCGAGACGGGACCGTGTCGATCCGCGTCATGCGCCCCCGATCCGCGGCGATCACCCTCACCGACGCCGAGACTAGCGCGATCACATCCGGCATTTGGTCCTACACGGACATCAATGTTGCGTGGAACGCAGCCGACGCCCTCGCGCACGTCACGATCAATAACCACGGCGCTAAATGGGACGCCGAAAACAGCGAATGGACCGCCGACGACACGGAAACCACCGTTGACGATCCGACCGCCGCGAACGCATGGGGAGGATCGGCAATCTCGATTGACACCACCCTCCCAGCCGACGCCGTCGAAAGGACAGCCCGCCGCTACCTCGCCGCCGCGAACGCCGATCCCGCGCCCTCCAGTGTGTCCCTCGTGGCCGCGCACGATACCGGCCCCGCCGACCGAGGCGCACACATGGCCACCGCCGCGACCTTCGACCCTATCAGTGCGATCAAAGTCGAATGGCGCGGCGAAGACGCTCGCGCACTCATTACCCAGGTCACCCACTCGATCACGCCGACGACCTGGAAAACCCGCCTGAACCTCACAAACAACCAGTAGAAAGGCCCGTCATGAAAACGTTTGTCCCTGGCGAGATCGCCCGCGCCGAAGACGTCAATCAGAACTTCGCCGAGCTCAAAACCGCGACCGACAAGCTCACCTCCGCATTCCAGCTTGGGCAGGTCGCTATTAACTCCCTCCAGCCCGGCGAAGCGACCAATTCCTACAAGATCGCCTTCCCCAAGCGATTCGCCAAGACTCCCATGGTCTTCATGCAGTCGCAGAATCAGCGCCTGAATGTGGCCGCATGGGACATCACCCCCGAAGGCTTCACATGGATGGCACATAACAACACCTCTGGAGCCTCGGCCTACGCCCAAATCATGTGGGTTGCAATCTCCCTCTAACCACCCGAAAGGACACCAACCATGACCGTGAATAGCGCAGTCACCGACACCAATTGGGGCCCCAACTTTGACCCCGGTCGCCCCTACGGCGAACCCCTCGGAATCGTCATCCACCATTGGGGAGTAGATGGACAGTCTCACGACGCCGTCGCCTCCTACCTCGCCCGCCCCGATGGGAACACATCGGCGCACTACGTGGCCAGCGGCGGTCGCGTTACCCAGATCGTCCACGACTATGACCGGGCGTGGCACTGCATGGGCAACAATGCTTGCACAATCGGGATCGAGTGCCGCCCCGAATGCGACGCCGACGACTTCGAGACCGTCGCACAGCTGATCGCCGCGATCCGCGACGAATGGGGATACCTGCCCCTCTCTGGACATCAGGAACACTTCCCCACGGAATGCCCCGGACGCTGGCAGGCCCGGCTCGACGAACTCGACGCGCGTGTCGTTGACCGACGTCGTCGCCATGATCGCGGGCAGGAGCGCGCCGTCGGGCACGTTCTC
>CALBAF010000496.1 GCA_937926415.1 uncultured Actinomyces sp. | reverse complement strand
CGCTCCCCACTGCGCTCCCCACTGCGCTCCCCACTGCGCTCCCCACTGCGCTCCCCACTGCGCTCCCCACTGCGCTCCCCACTGCGCTCCCCACTGCGCTCCCCACTGCGCTCCCGGGGATTCCCCACCACGCTCCCCACCGTCCTCCACGAGAGTGCCAGCGGAGCCCTCGGATTGCGCCTGCGCCCCGTGAAATCCTTGCTATATCAAGGATTATGGCCTGATTTGTGCGGTGTTATCGCCTCTGACATCTGGTGCTCGCCACGGCGCGACTCACCGAGTGTGTGCAAGATTTCCCCACTTTTCTCCACCTGATTTTTTCGGCGAAATTCCGCCACTTTTATCCGTTGTATTTCGCGCCACGCCGTAAGTTTCTGTGTAAATATGGGGTTGGGTGGGTTAAAGTGGGGGAAAGTTCCGAACAGGGGAGGGCGGTGACATGTTCCTCGGTACGTACGAGCCCAAGCTCGACGACAAAGGTCGCATGTTCCTGCCTGCGCGCTTTCGCGAGGACATGGAGGGCGGAATCGTCCTCACTCGCGGACAGGAGCACTGCATCTACGCATTCCCTGCTTCGGAGTTCGAGAACATGACCGCGGAACTGCGCCGCGCGCCCCTGTCGTCCAAGCAGGCGCGTGACTGGATCCGCGTGATGCTCTCGGGTGCCTACAAGGAGGTCCCGGACAAGCAGGGGCGCATTAGCGTTCCGGCTGACCTGCGTGCATATGCGGGTCTGGGTCGTGAACTCGCCGTCATTGGCGCGGGCTCGCGAGCCGAAATCTGGGACGCCTCGGCCTGGCGCGAATACCTCGCGGTTCAGGAAGAGGTCTTCTCCAACACAGCAGAAGAGATTATTCCCGGGATGTTCTGACCCGTACACCCAGGTCTCCGCCCGCTGTTCCGACATCACTTCCCCGGTGGCGGAGCACGGTGGGGGACCTGGGTGGACGGATCGAGGCAATAGCCGTAAAGGAGGCGCGACATGCGCGATGCATCGGAGTCGGTGCGCGATTCGTCGCGCCCCGCGAGCGAGCGTCACGTCCCCGTGCTGCTGCGCGAGTGCCTCGACATGCTCGCCCCTGCGATCGAACGCCCCGGTGCCGTCCTCGTGGATGGAACCCTGGGCATGGGCGGTCATACCGAGGGAGCCCTCGAGCGCTTCGAGGGGCTCACCGTCATCGGCATCGACCGCGACCCCCAGGCCATCGAGCTGGCCTCGGCGCGCCTCGAGCGCTTCGGAACACGTTTCCGCGCGGTCCACACCACCTACGACAACATCGATACGGCCGTTGAGGAGCAGCTCGGCGCCGGCGCTCGCGTGGATGGTGTCCTCATGGACCTGGGAGTGTCCTCCCTCCAGCTCGACGAGGCTGACCGCGGCTTCGCCTACTCGAAGGACGCTCCGCTCGACATGCGAATGGACGCGACGAGCGGGCAGAGCGCGGCGGACCTGCTGGCCACCGCCTCGGAAGGCGAACTGATCCGCATCCTGCGCACCTACGGCGAAGAGAAGTTTGCGCCCCGGATCGCCAGGCTCATCATCCGCCGCCGAGACGACGCGCCCATCACTCGCACAGGTGAGCTCGTGGACATCATTCGTGAGGCGATCCCGGCACCGGCGAGGCGCACGGGCGGCAACCCCGCGAAACGCACGTTCCAGGCGCTGCGCGTCGCGGTCAACGACGAATTAACCATCTTGGAGAGGGCGCTCCCGCGGGCGCTGTCAAGTCTGAGGGTCGGCGGGCGCCTCGTCGTGGAGTCCTACCAAAGTCTCGAAGACCGAATAGTCAAAGATGTGCTGCGCCGCGGCTCCACGTCCGCAGCGCCTCCCGGACTGCCGATCATCCCCGATGAGATGGCTCCCAGCCTGCGCCTGCTGACGAAGGGCGCAAACAAGGCCGACCAGGCCGAACAAGACCACAATCCCCGATCCGCTTCCGTGCGACTGCGCGGTGCGGAACTCATCCGTGAATGGAAGGACCTCGCATGAGTGCAGCAACCGCGAAGGCACGTCCCGCAGCGCGCCCCGAACTGCGCCGCGACGAGGTCCACGAGCTTCGTATTGTTCAGGGCACCCGCCCGCGCCGTTCCCTGATGGCCGTCGTGGCCCTCTTCGTGGTCGTCGCTCTGGCATCCGTGGTGACCTCGATGGTGCTCAACACTCGCATGGCGCAGACCTCCTTTGAGATCCGCGAGCAGCAGCTTGTGCTCAACGAACTGGAGGCGCAGTCGTGGACCATGCGCGCTGAGCTGGATCGCAAGGCGTCCCCGACGGAACTGGAGAAGGCTGCCAAGGCAAACGGCATGGTGCCCGCAGGCAAGTCGGGTTTCATCACGCTTGAGACCGGCACTGTCGAGGCTGGAACCCCCGCGAAGTAACTCGGAGGCGAGTGCCTATGGATACCGTCATCACGCGTTCACGCTGGGTCTTGGGATTCTTTATCCTTGCCCTGAGTATCTGCGCCGTGCGGCTCGTGCAGCTGCAGATCATTGAAGGACCGTCCCTGGCCGCCCAGGGGCAGCGTGTGCGTACGTCTTCGACCGAAGTTGCGGCCGCGCGTGGAACGATCACCGATGCAACCGGCGTGGTGCTGGCGAACTCAATCCAGACCTACGATATCGCCGTCAACCAGGTGAATATCCGCGCCTATGTGCACCGCGATGACGATGGCAACGAGGTCGGGCGAGGCCCCGCTGAGGCCGCTCGTCAGCTCGCCCCGCTCCTCGGTATGAACGAGGCCGAGCTGGGCGGCATGATGCTGGGCGATTCGACCTACGAGTACATCAAGCGAAACGTCGATGCGGTGACCTACCGTGAGATCCGTAAGCTCGACATCTACGGGATCGAGTGGGAGTCGGTCTTCGAACGCGAATACCCCAACGGAAACGTGGCGGCCCCGGTCATTGGTACGGTGAACGCCGAAGGGCAGGGCTCCTCGGGCATGGAGGCGCAATTCGATGCCTTTCTGACGGGTACACCGGGCGCGCAGGCCTTTGAGATCGCCCCTAACGGCGCCGTCATGCCCGGCGGTAAGAAGACGACGGTCGAACCCAAGAACGGCGGCAACGTTGAGCTGACGCTGCACGCTGACCTCCAGCACCAGGTGCAAGATCTCCTGGACGCACGTGTCGCGAAGCACCAGGCCGACTGGGGTGCGGTCGTCATCCAAGACGTCGCGACGGGGCATGTCCTCGTCATGGCGGATTCGAACTCGACGGAACCCAACAACGCCAAGCCTCAGAAGGTGCACGCCGTGCAGGACACCTTCGAGCCGGGCTCGGTGGGCAAGCTCGTGACCGTGGGAGCGGCCCTCAACCAGGGGACGATCACCCCGACGAGTGTCTTCCAGGTTCCCTACGCGCTGGATCTGCCCGACGCGGGCGGTCCCATCACCGATTTCCATGAGCATGATGGCGAGACTCTGACGGCGACGGGCATTCTTGCGGAGTCGTCAAACACTGGCACTGTCTTGATCGGTCAGACGATGAGCGACGAGCAGCGCTACTCCATGATGCGCGCCTTCGGTTTCGGTGAGGAGACGGGAATTGAGCTGCCCGGCGAGTCCGCTGGCCTGATGCGCAGTGCGGATCAGTGGCAGGGGCGTGACCGCTACGTGACGATGTTCGGTCAGGCTTACGCGATCACCGCGATGCAGGAGGCATCCGCGATGGCGACGATCGCGAACGGGGGAGTGCGCATTGCTCCGCATATCGTGAAGTCGTGGACGAATGCGGATGGAACGGTCGAGGTTCCCGATACGAGCCAGCCGGTGCAGGTGATGGACGCAACGGCGGCCTCGCAGCTGCTCACCATGATGGAATCCGTCGTCGAAGACGACCTGGGTACCGCAGGTGCGGCCAAGGTGCCGGGCTACCGAGTGGTCGTCAAGACCGGTACCGCTGAAATGATCATTGACGGAGCGTCGGGCCTTGTGTCCACGACAGCCGGCATTATTCCCGCGGATGCTCCGCGTCTGGCGATCGCGGTCGTGCTCTACAACCCGAGGGTGGTGTCAGTCTCATCCGATTCGTCGGCGCCGCTGTTTGGCGACATTGCGCGCACCGCCGTTGGCAACCTGGGTATCCCCGCCTCCACGTCGTCAGCTAACCTATATCCGACGACGCCGTGAGTCTGAAGGAGTAGAACATGCAGGCATCAGCACAGTGGATTGCTGAGGCAGTGTCGGGTCGCCTGGTCGGTCCCGATGTACTCGTGACAGGCCCGGTGGTCACTGACTCGCGTGAGGCGGCTGCGGGATCGCTCTACGTCGCGCGTCGCGGCGAGGCCGCCGACGGACACTCCTTCGTGTCGGGCGCCGTCGAGCGCGGTGCCGTTGCCGTCATCGTTGAGCATGAAGTTGACGAGGCCGTGGCTCAGATCGTCGTGCATGATTCGACTGAGGCGCTGGGAGCCCTGGCGCGGGCGCACGTCGATAAGCTGCGCAGCGGGGGAGACCTTGACGTCATCGCTATGACGGGTTCGGTGGGCAAGACCACGACGAAGGACCTGCTGCTCCAGATCATGAGCGAGGACGGGCCGACGGTCGCCCCCAAGCTCTCCTTCAACAACGAGGTTGGCCTGCCCCTGACGGTGCTGCTGGCCGACGAGACGACGCGCCACCTCGTCCTGGAGATGGGTGCCTCGGGCCCCGGCCATATCACCTACCTGACGGACATCGTCGCCCCCGACGTGGCCATTGAGCTGTGCGTGGGGCATGCCCACGTGGGTGGCTTCGGTGGTTTCGAGGGAGTTGCGGCAGCAAAGGCCGAGCTTATTCGGGGCACCCGTCCGGGTGGTCCCGTCATTCTCAATACCGACGACCCGAACGTCGAGGCAATGGCACCTCTGGCATCCGGTGAGGTGATCCGCTTCTCCGCATTGGGCGATCCGCGTGCCGACGTGCGCGCACTCGACGTTCGCCTTGATCGTGCGGATCGTGCTTCTTTCACTCTCGTGGCCCCTCAGGGCCAGGCGCAGATCGACCTGAAGATCGTCGGACGGCACCACGTGGCGAACGCGTTGGCCGCCGCTGCCGGCGCGCTGACCCTCGGTGTCGGGCTGGAGACCGTGGCAGCGGTCCTGTCGAGCGCCCGCGCCCTGAGCCCCCATCGTATGGACGTGCACGAGCTCATCGTGGATGGCACCGCGATCACCTTGATCGATGACTCCTACAATGCGAACCTGGACTCGATGCGCGCGGGCATCGCGGCGTTGGCCTCGATCGGTTCGGATGCTCGAAAGATTGCGGTTCTCGGAGAAATGCTGGAACTGGGTGATGACTCCCAGCCGCTGCACGGCCAGGTTGGGGCGCTGATCGCCGATGCGGGTGTCGACACACTCATTGGCCTGGGCTCGGATGCCCACTACTATCTAGAGGGAGCGCCAGGCGTGCCTCATCGTGAGGTCGCCTCGGATCCCGAGCAGGCCGCGCGCCTGGTGATTGAACACGCCGTGGATGGCGCCGTCATCCTCGTCAAAGGCTCCTACGGGTCACATTCGTGGCAGGTCGCAGACATCCTGCGAGAGAAGGGAACGAACCGGTGATTGGACTTATCTCGGCGTTCATTATCGCCATGGCGCTGTCCGTGACGGGCACGCCGCTGCTCATCCGTTTCCTGGTGCTGCACCAATACGGTCAGTTCATTCGCCAGGACGGTCCGACCCAGCACCTGACCAAGCGTGGCACCCCCACGATGGGTGGCGTCGTCATCATTCTGGCGACCGTCGTCGCGTGGCTGATCGGCTCGGCGGTTGCCGGTGCGGGACCGTCGTGGTCCGGCCTGCTGCTCGTGTTCCTATTCGTGGGCTTGGGCGTCATCGGCCTGCTCGATGACGGCATCAAGATCATGCGTCAGCGTTCCCTCGGTCTGCATCCGTCGGGAAAGATCATCGGACAGGTCGCCGTCGCGTCGCTCTTTGCGCTGGGGACCCTGATCATGCCGAACGAATTCGGTGAGTACGCGGGTTCGCTCTCGATTTCTTTCGCTCGTCCGACGGCCCTGACGCTCGGATTCGCGGGCCTCGGAGTGGGCATCGCGCTGTATCTGATCTGGACGAACCTGATCGTGACGGCGTGGTCGAACGCGACGAACCTGACCGATGGCTTGGACGGCCTCGCGGCGGGTGTGTCCATCTTTGTGTTCGGGGCCTACACCTTCATCACCTACTTCCAGCGTATTCAGGCATGTACGCAGCTGGGAGCAAATCAGGCGAATTGCTACTCGACGCGCGATCCCCTTGACCTCGCGATTTTCTGCGCCGCGCTAATTGGCGCGCTGGCGGGCTTCCTGTGGTGGAACGCGTCTCCTGCGCAGATCTTCATGGGGGATACGGGTGCTCTCGCGCTGGGCGGCGCGGTCGCCGGCCTGTCGATCCTCACTCAGACTCAGCTGCTTGCCATCGTCGTCGGCGGTCTTTTCGTGGCCGTCGTGCTGTCGGACGTCATCCAGATCGGCGTCTTCAAAGCCACCGGAAAGCGCGTGTTCCGTATGGCTCCTCTGCATCACCACTTCGAGCTTCTGGGCTGGAAGGAAGTGACGATCGTGATTCGTTTCTGGCTGATTGCTGCGATCGTCGCGGTCGCCGGCGCGGGTATGTTCTACGCGGAGTGGGTGTCTCGTCGATGAGTCGTCTCGCTGCTGTTGTCGGTTGGGGCAAGTCCGGTCAGGGTGCGGCGGGAGCGTTGCTTGCCCGCGACTGGCGGGTGCGGGCGTTTGACGCGCGCGGCGGGCAATCGCTCTTCTTCGACGACGTTGCCGATGTTGAGGTCCACGCTGAGCAGGACCCGACCGCCCTCGTGAGCGCGATCGTCGAGGCTGGCCCCGACCTCGTCGTCGTATCCCCGGGCGTGCCCGCGCATCATCCCGTGTTTGCAGCCTGCGAGCGGGCCGGTATCGACCTGTGGGGAGAGGTGGAGCTCGCCTGGCGTCTGCAGGAGGAGGGCCCGCATGCGGGACGTCCCTGGTTGACGGTGACGGGCACGAACGGCAAGACAACGACCGTGGGTATGCTCGGTCAGATCCTGCGAAGCGCGGGCGTCAAGGTGGAAGAGGTCGGCAATATCGGAACTCCGATCACGCGGGCCATCGATTCCGACGCCGAGGTGTTCGCGGTTGAGCTGTCGAGCTTCCAGCTGCACACGGCACACACGGTGTCGCCGCTGGCGTCGATCTGTCTGAACGTGGACGCGGATCACCTGGACTGGCACGGCAGCGTCGAGGCCTACGCGGCCGACAAGGCCCGCGTCTACGAGAACACGATCAAGGCGTGTATCTATCCCGCGTCCGATCGATGCGTTGAGGCCATGGTGGAGAACGCGGACGTCGTCGAGGGGGCGCGCGCCATCGGCCTGACGCTCGGAGCCCCCTCGGTTTCCCAGTTCGGCATCGTCGAGGGCCTCCTCGTCGACCGCGCGTTCGTGGAGGATCGTGCGCGTCAGGCGGCCGCCCTCGCGCATGTGTCCGACCTGTCGGGGGCTTATGGGGCGCATCCGTCGGCCGCCGTGCTGTGCG
>CALBAF010000495.1 GCA_937926415.1 uncultured Actinomyces sp. | reverse complement strand
AGGTGCACCCCGATGACGCCCTTGGCGTGCTCTACCATCTGGAAAACCTGTCCCGGCGGAATGCGGAAACCTTCGGTAACCAGCTTGAAGTGGTGAATCAGTTCTTCCATCGAGGAACCCATGATCTTCGCGACGTGCTGGGGGTCTTGGCCCTGGCCGTCGGCACCGATGGTTAACTTGGAAGGATAGGCGATTTTCTTGTCTGCCACCTGGACGTCCTGGCCCTTCGAAGCTTCGAGGCGGTCCAGCACCTGGTAGACGATACGCAAGGACTGGTGCATCTCTTCGACGCGGACCTCGGTACGGGTGTAGCAGTCGGAGTGTTCGCGGGTGGGAACATCGAAGGAATAAGTTTCGTAGCCACAGTAGGGTTGGGTTTTGCGCAAATCCATGGGCAGACCTGCGGCGCGCACACAAGGACCGGTCAACCCCAGCGCCAACATGGCCGACAGCGGCATGTAGGCCACACCCTTCATACGCATCATGAAGATGGGGTTGGCCATAACCAGGTCGACCATTTCTTCCATGTCACGCTTGATCAGGGGTAGCTTTTCGCGAATCATCGCCACGGTGTCGTCGGGGATGTCGTTCGCCACGCCGCCCACACGCATGTAGGAATTGTTCATGCGCAGTCCGGTGATGTGTTCAAAGATTCGCAGGATTTCTTCACGCGCGCGGAAGGCGGTGGTCAACATGGTAGTGGCGCCCAACTCGTTGGCGCCGGTGCCGATGGCGACCAGGTGCGAGGCGATGCGGTTCAGCTCCATCAAGAGTACCCGGATTTCGCTGGCGCGAGTGGGGATCTGGTCGGTGATACCCAAGGCCTTTTCCACGGCCAGAACCCAGGCGACCTCCTGGAAGAACGGTGCTACGTAGTCCATGCGGGAACAGTAGGCCACGCCCTGGTTATAGGTGCGGAACTCCATGGACTTCTCGATACCGGTGTGCAGGTAGCCGGTTCCGACACGGACCTCGGTGACGACCTCGCCGTCGGCCTCCAGGACCAGGCGCAGAACGCCGTGGGTGGAGGGGTGGACAGGACCCATGTTGAGCACGATGCGCTCATGGTTAATCCGCTCGATCTCAGCGATAACGTCGTTCCAGTCTCCGCCTTGGGCAGGAACCTCGGGGACCTCGTCAATATCCAGGCCTGCACTTGATGCTGCAGCGTGAAGTGAAGGAGTAGTCATTAGTTGTACGACCTCCGAGTGTCGGCAGGTGCGTTGACTGCACCCTTGAATTCCACGGGAATACCACCCAGGGGGTAGTCCTTACGCTGCGGGTGACCTACCCAGTCATCAGGCATAGCAGTTCGCGTCAGCGAGGGATGTCCATCAAAAACAATTCCCATGAGGTCCCATGTTTCGCGTTCCTGCCAATCGTTCGCCGGGTAAATATCGACGATTGAAGGAATATGCGGATCTGAATCCGGGCAGGTCACTTCCAGGCGGATCATGCGATTGTGTGTGATCGACATGAGGGGGTAGATGGCGTGGAGCTCACGGCCTCGATCTTCGGGGTAGTTCACGCCGTTAGTTCCCAGGCACATCTCGAAACGCAGATCCTGATCATCACGCAGGTAACGCGCGACGCGGCGGATGTGCTCACGCGAGATAAAGATGCTGAGTTCGCCGTGTTCAACAACAACCTTCTCAATAACATCCGCAACTGCCAGCCCATCGGCGGCAATCAATTCCTCGAGGATGTCAACGATCTGATCGAAGTAGGAACCATAGGGGCGCAGCGCTGCGGGCGCAGTACGCGCAACGGTAACTTGCTGCGAGAAGCCCGTGGTATCACCTTGATCCGGAGCCCCGAACAGACCCTGACGGGTTTTGATGACCTCGGGCTGCTCGGCACCGAAACGATTAATTTCTTCGCTCATGCCAGCAATCCCTTCATGTCGTGAGTGGGGGTTGCCGCAAGCGCTGCAGCCTCAGCCTTGCGTGCAATTTCGCGGCGGTGCGCTCCCAGGGGCTCGCTACCAATCTGCTCACGCAGGGTGAGGATGGCGTGAATCAGCGCCTCGGGACGAGGCGGGCAGCCGGGAAGGTACACATCGACGGGAACAATGTGGTCGCATCCCTGGACGACGGCGTAGTTGTTGAACACGCCGCCCGAGGACGCGCACGCACCCATGGAGATGACCCACTTGGGTTCGGGCATCGAGTCGTAGACGCGGCGGATAATGGGCGCCATCTTGTGCGAGACACGGCCCGACACGATCATCATGTCGGCGTGACGGGGCGAGGCACGGAAGACCTCGAGGCCGAAGCGCGACATATCGAAACGGGGGGTGCCGGCGGCCATCATCTCGATGGCGCAGCACGCCAGACCCATGGTGACGGGCCACTGGCTGTACTTGCGTGCAAGCCCGAGGACTTTTTCGACGCTGGTGAGCGCGATACCCGCGGGCAAGGATTCTTCAAGTCCCACTTGTCTTTTCCTTACTTATATCTCAGTAGTCCAGGCCGCCGCGTCGCCATTCGTAGGCGTAGGGGACGCAGAGGGTGACCAGGAAGCTCATCATGACGACCAGTCCGAACAGGCCCAGCTGGTTGAAGCTGACGGCCCACGGGTACATGAACACAACTTCGATATCGAAGATGATGAACGTCATGGCGACCAGGTAGTAGCGCACCGGGAAGCGACCCTCGGTGAGGTGAGCGCTGGTCGGCTGGATACCGCACTCGTAGTTGTCGGCCTTGGTCTTGGACTTCTTGGTGGGGCCCAGGATCGCGGAGGCGCCCAGGCCTCCGAAGGCTAGTACGAGGGCAGCTGCCGACATGATGAGCAGCGGCACGTAGGGATTCGTCATCGTTCCTCCCGGTTATCGGTGGTGGTGGTCATGCGGGGCGCACCACCTTGGTCAGCATTGTGATGAGTTGGTCGTCGAAGTCGCCCCCGGTCCTCTCGTACCCGTCCGACAGGAGTTTATGGACGAGCGTCATGAGGCGCGGAATGGGCAGCCCGACGTTCGTGCAGGTGCGCATGATCGTCGGGTTTTCGATGAGCGCGACGAAGATGCGGCCCAGCTGGTAGTAGCCGCCGTATTCGTCGCGAAGCATGTGGGGGTATTCGCTCATGGCGCGGTCGATGCCGGCGCGGTGGGAGCGGGACAGGGCCTGCGCGATGCACGAGGCAGCGTAGCGTCCGGCCTTCATGGCGGGGGCGATGCCTTCGCCGTTGTATGGGGAGACCATGCCGCCGGCGTCGCCGACGAGGACGAGGCCCTGAACGTAGTGCGGCTTGCGGTTGAAGCTCATGGGCAGGGCGGCGGAGCGAAGCTGACCGATCTGGTTGTCGGGGGTGAAGCCCCATTCCTCGGGCAGGTTCGCGGTCCAGGTCTTGAAGACCTCGCGGTAGGGCAGGTTGGTGGCGCCGGCGCGCGAGGCGACGGATCCCAGGCCGACATTGACGACGCCGTCGCCCATGGGGAAGATCCAGCCGTAGCCGGGCAGCAGGTCGGAGGCGCCGGGGGTGCCGCTCCACAGTTCGAGGTGGGATTCCATCCACTCCTCGTCGCCGCGGGGGCTGTGGAAGTACGCGCGTGCGGCCACGCCCATGGGTCGGTTCATCTTCTTTTCGAGGCCGAGGCTGGTGGCCAGTCGAGCGGCCACTCCCCCGGCGTCGACGACGATGGAGGCGCGCACGTCGAAGGTGGTCGCGTCCTTACCGCGCCCACTCTTGGCCTGCACGCCGACGACGCGGCCGGAGCCATCCTGGATGGCACCGACGACGGTGACGCCCTCGTAGAGGCGGGCGCCGGCTTCGACGGCACGCTTGGCGAGCGCGTGATCAAGGTCCATGCGGGCGCGGGTCATGCCGTAGCCGGGCAGGGACTTCTGGTCGGGCCAATCCATGTGGACGGTGTGGCCGCCGCCGATGACGGTCAGGCCGCGGTTTCGCATCCAGCCGGTGGTGTCCACGCCCATCGCGATGAGCTCGTGGACGGCGGCCGGGGTGAGCCCATCGCCGCAGATTTTGTCGCGCGGGAACGGGCTTTTCTCCAGGAGGACGACGTCGAGGCCCGCTCTGGCCAGATGGTACGCAGCGGAGGACCCGCCCGGGCCTGCGCCGACGACGACAACGTCAGCGCTCATGTCGCTAGGCATGGTAAATGCCACGGCATTCCTCCGTCATGTGGTGCGCGGGTGCATCCGCGCGAGTGTGCAAGGTGGATGAAGCGTGCACATCACTTCATTCCGCAGGCAACCCTAGCTAGGTCACCCTCACCTCGGCGACCGAGCGTACTTTTCCCCGCAGTTTCAACGAACGAGGCCTGGGCGAGGCTTATCCATCGCACCCATTTGCGCAACAGAACATTGTCGTAAATGGTGGCCACGGCCTCGTCACACCGGGCGTCACGCACACCGAGACGCGCCCACGCGACACCCTCACACAATCCGATACGATGACGAGCCCCGCAGCGAACAGCAATGGTGGAGAATACTCACGCATCCAACACGGAACACGCGCGACGAACCTCAACACATGCACACTGAAGGGAAGCATGCATGGGCTCAGAAGAACAGACTCATACCCGCAGGTATCCACGACGCACCCTCATCGGCATCGCTTCAGTAGCGGTCCTTACCCTCACGATCACGGGTACAGCCTGTGGCTCACGCCAGCCCAACGCAGATAACCAGGCACAGTCCGCACAATCGCCCGCGCAATCCTCCTCGGACCAGGCCCCAACCCAAGAAGCTGGAGCCTCCGCAGCCACCCCGACACCGACCGAAGCAACACCGACCACGCCTGCGTGCGAGGACGGTTCCCCCACGCCGCTCGGCACGTGCCTATATCCCGGATCGGTCCAGTGGCTCCCCGACCTCCTCCCCGACCCGCGCGAGGTGGACCGCACCGATCCCGAGCAGGTTGCCATCGCCTACACCATCACGCGTAACACGTGGGATGCATCGCGCGATAAATCCAACGCCTATGCATTCATCCGCGCGAGCGTGTACGAAGTACCGGAACGAGCGAGCAGCCACACGAAGACGCCCGACCTGGAGCACGGTCAGGGTGAATTCCTACCGCTCCTGGCCAACCGCGCCCACACGACCGTCACCATCACGGGCAGCAACAACCATGGGCAGCAGCCGAACACTGACCCGACGCGCTGGTACGGAAACGTCTACTACTTGCGCAACTACTCCGACGACTCGTTGGAGCCCGTGAAAGGGCGCGAGGTCGTCTTCCTGCGACTGCAGGACGATGGCACGTGGGCGGTCGTCGACAGCGGACCGTACTAAACGAGCCAGCACACGCACTCCATTGACGAGGCCGGGACCCTACCGAGGGACCCGGCCTCGTTCTCGTTGGACACGAGCGCCGACCGCCCACCCCACACGCGCTGGAAGCCCCGCCCGCACGCCGCAACGGCGCGGCTTCCCCACAGGCAGACGAATGCACAGATCACCACACGCTTGTCACACAATCACTTACTGACACAGTTTTCCGTAATATTGCACGCATTGATGACACCATGGTTCACTTGACAGCCGTGGAGCCCTAGCTCGCACGTCACTGCAGCGTCGCACACGCAGACTCCACGCGGCGCGCCCACGCCGCACCTGTCCCCAGCCGCAGTACAGACTGAAAGGACCTCGCGATGAGAACATTGACTCGCATCGCCATCGCTCTCGCGGCGACCGCAGGACTGGTGGGTGCCACCCTGCCGGCCACGGCCTCGTCGGCCGCTACACCCCAGTGGACCACCCTCAAGGAAGCCCCCGCCCCGGTCTCGAACCCGATGAAGGGCTTCATGCCGTGGGCGCCCGAGGACGGGAGCGCGCCCGGAACGGCCGCAAACGCCCTGCCCTACACGCTCGAATGGGCACCATTCCCCGTCAAGGACGTCGTCACCGGACGCGACACCTACGACTTCACGAAGGTCGACGCGCTCTTGGACGCGATCGCGTCGCGCGGACACCAGGCCGTCATCCGCTTCGCTCTGGACACCCCCGGGAAAAAGACCGGCATGCCCCAATACCTGATCGACGCAGGCACGGACACAAGCCGCACGTACGACTTCTACGACAACAAGAAGATCTCCTTCTCCCCCAACTACAACGACCCGAAGGTCCAGGAGATGCTGCTACACTTCGTCGCTGCCCTCGGCGAGAAGTACGACGGCGACCCGCGCATCGGCTACATCACGGCGGGCCTGTACGGCTTCTGGGGCGAGGAGCACACCTACCCCTACAACGGCTACGTCAACGACCAAAACCCGAAGGCCATCAACTGGATGCCGTCGGACGAATTCCGCGCCCGCCTCGTCGAGGCCTGGGACGAGGCCTTCGACGACACCTTCGTCCAGAACCGCTATCCGACAGCCGCCACGAAGGCTCACGGCATGGGGTACTTCGATGACTCCCTCGGCTACGCGACCCTGGAGGGCACCGACTGGCATTTCATCCCCAAACTCAAGGACCAGGGTGAGGGGGACGCCTGGCACCACTCCCCGATCGGCGGCGAGCTCTACCCTTCCTTCCAGGAATGTGCTTTCTCTGAGCCACTGCGCTGCCCGAGCATGGAGGCGGGGCGCGATTACAAGGCCCTCGAGTCGATCCAGAAGGCTCACGCGACGTGGCTCATCAACCAGCACGCGTTCTCGACTGGCTACACCGGTGCTGAGCTGACGCGCGCCAAGGCAGCGAGCGCCGCCATGGGCTACACGTTGCAGGCCACCCGCACGTCGGCGACCTACCACGGCGCGAAGGCCGCCGTGGCCGTGGAGATCAAGAACACCGGCACCGCCCCGTTCTACGCGACGTGGCCGCTCGAGGTCGTCCTCGTCGATGAGAACAATGAGATCGTGGCCAGCCAGACCATCGAGTCCACCCTGCCCTCGATCCTCCCGGGTCAGAGTGGGAGGGCGACCGCGAGACTGCCGCTGCCCGCGCAGTACCGGTCGAACAACTCCGCGCAGAAGCTGACCGCCGCAATCCGGGTCGTCAATCCGCTGCCGGCCGGCGCGCCCATCGCCTTCGCGAACGCGACGATGGACAAGCCGCTACCCGGCTACCTGGGCCTGGCAAAGCTGACCCGGGGCCGTGCGCCGAAGAACTAACAACGAGGCCGGGACCCCTTGTGTGGGGTCTCGGCCTCGTCGTTCACGCTTTACGGCAGCGGCTTGACCGCACGGTGCATGCAGGCGATGCCGCCGGTGAGGTTGCGGTACTCGACCTCGCTCCAGCCATTGGCCGCGATCATGCGGCCGAGTTCCTCTTGGGCCGGCCACGCGCGAATCGACTCGACCAGGTAGTCGTAGGCGCCGTCGTTCGTGGAGGCCAGGCGCGCGATCGCCGGCATAACGGTCGACTGGTAGACGTTGTACATGCCGCGGAAGACGCGCGAGGGCGGAGTGGAGAACTCCAGGACCACGAGGCGGCCGCGCGGGCGCACGACGCGCGCCATCTCGCGCAGCGCCAGAGCCGGGTCGGGAATATTGCGCAAACCCCAGGAAATCGTCACAACATCGAAGGAGGCTTCCTCGA
>CALBAF010000494.1 GCA_937926415.1 uncultured Actinomyces sp. | reverse complement strand
CCGGTCAGCCGACGTCGGCGTTGCCGGACAGGTGCCAGGTGGCGTTGGCCCAGGGGAAGACGTACTGCATGAGCACGTAGACGACTCCGGCGATGAGGATGAGCGACTCAATGGCCTTGAGCCACGCGGGACCCGGCAGGTGCCGCCAGATGAAGCCGTACATCAGTTGACCCCCGGGTCGTTGAGCACGGACTCCGGACGGCCCTCGGAGCGATCCATCCAGTAGGCGAACTTCGCGTGGACGATCCAGCGCAGGTCATTACCGAACTCACCGGCGGTCGATCCGTGGCAGGTGGTCAGTGTGATGTACCGGTCCGTGGGCTGGGCGTCCGGCTGGTTGGGGACCGGGGCGATGACCTCGACCTGCTCGGGCTTGACGAGCTCGTGACCAGTCACCTTGAACACGTACCAGGTCTTGGCGGTGGAGACGATGATCTCGTCGCCCTCCTGGAGCAGGTCAATGCGGCGGAAGGAGTTGCCGTAGGTACGGCGGTGCCCGGCGATCGCGAAGTTACCGACCTCACCGAGCTGCTGGGTGTTGGTGTAGTGGCCCGCTGCGGCCTGGTCCAGAACGTCGGAGCCGGTGCCCTCCATGATGGGCATGTTGTTGTTGGTGACGCCATACCACTTGGGGACGACGAGCATCCCGATGGTCTCCCCGTAGCCAACCTGCTCCATGACGGGCGGAGCATCGTAGTGCTTCTCCCCTGCCCGCTTGGGGGACTCGACCTGCTTCTCGTGGAACTGCGTGGCCACCGCCTGCGCGCTGGCGTTGGCGTCAATGCCGGTCCACCACAGCTGCCAGCACAGGAAGAGGGCGACGACGAGGCCGGCGGTGATGAGCAGCTCACCGATTCCGGTCAAGGTGCCGTTGAAGATTCGGACAGCACGACTCTGGCCGGGTGCTCGGTGTCGCACAAGACCTCCTCTAGTCATCGCCCCTCCTCAGAATTGGGACATCATCAGGCTAGCGGCCAGTCTAAGGGGGTACACCCCCCACATGACCAGCCAGGAGTGGTGGACTCATCACAGGGTGCACCGCGAGGAAGCTTCACAGCATGTCCTAGGCTAGGCCCGGATGTATTTGCGGTGGTCTCATGCCACCATCCCCAACCAGTGAGGAGACCCAGGGTGGCCTTGGAGAAGAAGTCCACAGCGGACGACGCCGACAAGAGCTCGGAGAAGGTCTCGAAGAAGAGCTCTGAGAAGAACAGCGCGAAGAGCGCTGAGAAGGACAAGGGCTCGACGAAGGACTCTGCCGACTCTGAGAAGACGGAGAAGAAGAGCAAGGCGGACAAGGGTTCGAAGAAGAGCTCGTCGTCGAAGAAGAAGCACCCTGAGCGCTCCGGCAACCCGGCCAAGGCGGCCAAGGCTCTCGAGGAGGAGTCGCGCGCCGCGGCGAACCGGGTCTCACGCACCCCCAAGAAGATCAAGGACACCGCCTCACCGCGCTGGTACGCCCCCACCATGGTGACGCTCCTGGTCATCGGGCTGCTGTGGGTTGTCACCACCTACCTCTTCCAGGGCAAGTACCCGCTGCCCTACTTCGTCGAGCACCATGTCGGCGACTGGCTGTTCAACGGCAACCTCTACATCGGCTTCCTCATCATGATGTCAGGCTTCCTCGGCCTGCTGCGCTGGAAGTGACAGTTTCAGACACTCCCGCGATCAGGCATCCGCGTCAGGCCCCCGAGCACCGGCTCGGGGGCCTTGTCGTGAGCGGTGTCTCCACACATCGGGGCACCGACGGAGCGGGTTGAGC
>CALBAF010000493.1 GCA_937926415.1 uncultured Actinomyces sp. | reverse complement strand
GTGTGCGCAGGCTTCCTCTGGTTCAACTTCCACCCCTCCTCGATCATGATGGGTGGGGGAGCGGAGACCATGGGCCTCGTCCTGGCCGCCGCCGGCATCATCGTCACCGGCAAGATCGATCCGTCGCTGCTCGGTCGCCAGCAGATGATCGTGTCCGCGCTGCCGCTCATCCTCCCGCTGTCGGTGATTTTTATGCCCGTCCTCGACCTGGTCGTCACCTCGATTCGCCGCATGAGCCGAGGTAAGAGCCCCTTCGTTGCCGACCGTTCCCACTTCCACGACCGTCTCCTCGTTGCCGGGCACTCTCACCGCGGGGTCGTCGCGATCCTGTGGATGTGGACCGCCATCGTCTGTGTCCCCGCAGTTGCGCTCCTCGTCTTCGAGTGGTGGAGCGTCGCGCTCGTTGCGATCATCGCCGCAGCCGTTGGTGTCGCCGTGACCACCCGTGAGTTCCCCAAGGAAGAGTCCGCCCACGAGGAGGTTTCCGCATGACCTACGTGCTCGCCCTCGCCATGGTCGTCGTCATCGTTGCGGCGCAGTGGTTCTTCACGTCGCGCGCCTTGCGCTCGCCTTCCTCATTCATCGGGTGGGTGACCGGCGGGTACGCCGTGAAAATCGCTCTGCTTGCCATCGGGCTGTACGTTCCGCGCGCCCTGGGCATGGACGTCCGGGTGGCTGCAATCGCTACGATCGTTGCAATAATCGTGTCCTCGACCGTCGAGATGATCGTCATGATGCGCAAGCGCACGATGAATGTGGACGCGCCGAGCGACACTCAGTAACCCTTGCGCGCGCTAGGTAGCCCCTTCTCTGTGTAGAATGGTCGGGTTGCCCCGGCAGCAGACACAAACCAATGGAGTTGAGATGAAGGAGGCACATTCAGTGTCCGATCACGCGCCTGCTCGCCGCACCGCGTCCAAGCCGCGTTGGTATTGGGTGAGCCTCGCGATCCTTCTCATCGTCATCGCACTCACCGCCTATCCCGCGTTCACCCAGCATCCCCATCAGCCTGCCCTCGAGGACTTCTTCCCCAGCGTCATTTTCGGCGAGGGAACCTTCTTCGAGTTCAACCGACTGACTCTCGCCCGCATCATCATGGGCCTCCTTGTCTCGCTGGTTCTCGTCGCGGTCGCGCGTAAGCCCAAGCTGGTGCCCACCCGAGGCCAGATGGCCGTCGAGGCGATCGCCGGTTACATTCGCGACAACGTGGCCCTCGACATGCTCGGCCCGAAGACCGGCCGCAGGTTCTCCGGTTTCATTGGCTTCCTGTTCTTTGGCGTGCTGTCCATGAACATTGCGGGCATCATTCCCGGCATCAACATCGCGGCCTCGTCGGTCGTCGCCGTCCCGATGGTCTTCGCGCTCATCACGTACGTGACGTTCATCGGTGCGGGCATCGGAAAGCAGGGCGTGGGCGGCTTCTTTGCATCGCAGCTTTTCCCGCCCGGACTGCCCGCCCCCATGTACCTGCTCATCACGCCCATCGAGTTCCTGTCGAACTTCATTGTCCGCCCTGTCACGCTGACCCTGCGTCTCCTGTGCAACATGATCTCGGGTCACCTCCTGCTGGGCATGACCTACTTCGGTACGGCGATCCTGCTCCACGAGCTTTCCGTCCTGTCCGCAGCGTCCGCGCTCACCGGCGCCGCCATGTTCGTCATGACGGGCTTCGAGGTCTTCGTGGCCTTCCTGCAGGCGTACATCTTCACGATCCTGTCGACCGTGTACATCAAGCTTTCCGTCGAACATCACTGACCCCCAACGCCACCCGGCGTTACTAACAGAAGGAAACCACTATGGGAACCGCAGCATTCGCCTACATCGGCTACGGCCTCGCCACCCTGGGCCCCGGCCTCGGCATTGGCCTCATGGTCGGCAAGACCCAGGAAGCGACCGCCCGTCAGCCCGAGGTTGCCGGCCGTCTCTTCACCAACATGATCATCGGCGCCGGCATGGTCGAGGCCCTCGGCCTCATCGGCTTCGTTCTGCCGCTCATCGTTAAGTGATCGCCATGCACCAGATTGTCGCCGCGTCGGACCAGGAGGTCGGCGGCCTCGCCGTCATCCTGCCGCCGCTGTACGAGATTTTCTGGTCGGCTCTCGTTCTGCTTATCGTCCTGCTCCTCGTCGGACGCTACGCGCTGCCTCGCATCTACAAGACGATGGACGAGCGCGCCGCGAAGATCGAGGAGGGCCTCGGCGCCGCCGAGCAAGCGAAGGCCGATCAGGCCGCCGCTGCACTCAAGCGCGAGGAGATTATTCGCGAGGCTCACGCTGAAGCGCACACCATCCGTGAGCGCGCCAACGACGAAGCGAAGGCCATCGTGGCCGCCGCCCGTCACGAGGCAACCAGTGAGGCCAACCGTATTCTCGAGGCCTCCGAGCGTCAGATCCTCGCCGAGAAGCAGGCTGCGCAGATCTCCCTGCG
>CALBAF010000492.1 GCA_937926415.1 uncultured Actinomyces sp. | reverse complement strand
GCGCCCCGGCCTCGTCGAGGGAGGCCTTCAGAGCGATGTATCCGTTGAGGTTCGGGTGAGCCACCGTCACCTCGGCGGGCAGGTCACCCGCGACCGTCAGGGCGCTCGTCGTGGCGCCGGTGACGGCCCCATCCGCTAGGCCCGCACCACCCTCGGGGGCGGTCACCAGCTCGTAGGTCAGAGCCGCGGAACCGTCGAGGACCTGCGCACGCGTCACTCCCTGCGGCAGCAGCGAGGTCGGCCACGCGAGGATGTTCGAGGTCACCCAGTAGGCGCGCTGCTCGCCCGAGCCCGCGACCGGCGCGTCGGAGGCCGCGATGTCGAGCTTGTGCGTCGCGGAATCGTAGGTGAAGGTCACGAGCTTGTTCGCTTTCGTCGCAAACTGGTAGTTAGCGCCACCGGCGGCGCCATCTTGACCGTAATTCTCGTTCCAGGATCCACCGATGGCAACCTTGACCTCATAGGACCCCTCGGGCAGTGCCGTCGTCGCGTACACGTAGGTACCGTCCCCCAGAGGCTCCATGAGCGGCGCGAGGCATTCGGGCTTCCAGTTATCCGAGCAGCCCAGGGCCTTTTGAACGGATCCGGGCAGGGTCACCATCTGGGCGGTGGCGGTGTTCCACACGCGGTGCGTCGCCTGGTTGTAGTAGAAGGTGACCTCGGTCTGTTCCTTCAGGGAGTAGGCGATGTTCGCACCGCCGGGCGCTCCCCCAGCTCCAAATGCTGTGTCCCAGGAACCGCCCTCGGCGACCTTGTACTCGTAGTCACCGGCGGGCAGCGTAAACGTCGCGGTGTAGACGCCGGTCGCGTCGCGCGTCAGGGCCGCTTTGTCGCAGCCGGGCGCCCAGTCGGCGTCGCATCCCATCGCCTTGTTATGGTTACCGGGGATTGTCACCAGCACGTTATCGGCGGTGCCAGCGACCGCCGTCTCGGCAGTGTTCACATCGCCTGCCTGGTTTGACGTCTCCGTTCCGGGTTCGGCCCACGCGGCTGGGAGTACACCTCCCATCAACGCGATAGCTGCACCAACGCTGAGCGTTCGGCGCAGGAATGTCCTATTGAGTCGGTATGTCACGACAGACTCCCTCGTCCAAAAGCGGTCCCCTCCCGTGGGGCTGCTCCTAGGTTAGACACACTGCAACGTTTCCGAAAGTTTTCTGCAAAGCACAAGAGGAAATGCGGACCGTGTGGTTAATAAAAAACCTCGCCACCGCGAAGGTGACGAGGCCATTGGTACCCCCAACCGGATTTGAACCGGTGTTAACGCCGTGAGAGGGCGTCGTCCTAGGCCGCTAGACGATGGGGGCCTTGATTCAATTGTGAATCCGTACCCCCAACCGGATTTGAACCGGTGTTAACGCCGTGAGAGGGCGTCGTCCTAGGCCGCTAGACGATGGGGGCCTTGACCGAAACTTACGCTTCAGATCGCTGGGGTACCAGGACTCGAACCTAGAATGGCTGAACCAGAATCAGCTGTGTTGCCAATTACACCATACCCCATTGGGTATCACCCGCTTCGCTTTCACGTCGCTGGCGACAGGAGATAACTGTAGCGGACCAACGCCCTCATGCCAAATCGAAGGCCAGTGGTCCCGATCACCCACCCTCCACTCCCCCACAACGGGACGCCTCCGAGCGCGACGAAGCCCCGGCCTCGTCCGACATGAAA
>CALBAF010000491.1 GCA_937926415.1 uncultured Actinomyces sp. | reverse complement strand
TGCGCGCATGACGCACTATCCTCCGAACAACGGCCATGCGTTCTTGCGCGAAGGCATCGCGCGCGTCGCGAAGGGCCGGACCATCGTCGAGATCGCTCACCGCATCAGCGCCGTGCGCGACGCCGACCAGATCATCGTCATGGACGCGGGCCGCGTCGTGGAGACCGGAACCTATGCCGAGCTGCACGAACGCGGCGGTGCGCTCGCCGCCCTCGAGGCGCGTGAAACCACCGATCAACCCAGCGCCTGACAGACGCGAGCACGCGGGGGATGGGGCCACGGCCTCGTCCCTCGCGTCTTTGTGCGCCCGATACCGATAGGATTCGACCTATGGAAAGACTGATCGGCTGGACGAAAGCTGACGCGTGGGGCTCCACGAACGCGATCCCCGAGTTCCTGGGGGCCGCTGCCGGGGACGACCCGGTGTCCGAGGTGTGGTTCGGCGCCCACCCGGATGGACCGACGCTGCTGACGGGCGGGCAGACCCTCGCCGAGCACATCGGCGAGGACCCCAAGCGTGCCCTCGGCGGTGGCCTGCTCTACGCGTTTGGCCCGACCCTGCCGTACCTGGCGAAGATCATCGCCCCCGCGCAGACCCTGAGCCTGCAGGTGCATCCGACGAAGGAGATCGCGCGCGAGGGCTACCTGCGTGAGGAGGTCCTGGGGATTGAGCGCACGGACATGCGCCGTGTCTACCGGGACATGAACCACAAGCCCGAGATGATCTACGCGCTCACCGAGTTCAGCGCGCTCGTTGGCTTCCGCGTGCCGCGCAAGGCCCGCCAGCTCCTCGTCGGCCTGGAGGGCGAGCTCGCCGAGCGCCTGCGTCACCGCCTTAAGCTGTCCACCGTGCGCGGGGGCCTGCGCTCCCTGGCCACCTGGCTCTTCGACGAGGACTCCCCGGCGACCCCCGAGCTCGTCGAAGAGTTCGTGACCGCCTGCCGCTCTCGCCTCGCGTCGGGCACGTCCCCCTCGCCGCGCACCGACGAACTCGTGAGCGTCCTGGGGGAGAAGCACCCGGGCGACCCGGGCATCATCGTCGCATTCCTCATGAACCCGGTGTCCCTGCGCCCGGGCGAGGCCGTCTACATTCCGCCGCGCCAGATCCACGCCTACCAGTCGGGCCTGGGCATCGAGGTCATGGCCTCCTCCGACAACGTCGTGCGCGCCGGCCTGACTGGCAAGTACGTGGACTCCGCCCAACTCGTGGAAATCACCGAGTTCTCGGCGCTGCCGCCCGTGCGCGTGGCCCCCGAGCACCCCTCGGCGACGACGGACCGCTTCCTGGCACCCGCCCAGGAATTCGAGCTGTCGGTGACGACGCTGGCACCCGGCAAGCACACGTCCCGCATGGACGAGGTAGCCGTGCCCGGGGAGGGCCCGCGCATCGTCATCGCGACCTCCGGGTCGGTCACCCTGCACGTGAGCGAGGAGCAGGGCGGGGACAGCGTGGAGCTGAGCCGTGGCCAGGCTGTGTTCATCTCAGCCGCCGAGCGTCGCGCGTGGGCGTACGGCACCGGCTCGTTTGTGCAGGTCACGGCCCCCTAACCGGGTGCGTCGCGCGCCGTGACGAGGCCGTGGCGGGCCGCGTTGTCAAGTTGTCCCACGTGGTGGTCTTGGTTCCTGGAAAAGCCTTGTAGCTGCGGCTTTTTCCTCTAAAATAAGAGCCGGGCCTCATCTCCGCTCGCTGCGACGAGGCCCGAATGTCAATCGCAGTGTGGGTACCGCGTGGGGGTGCCCGCACTGCGATTCTGTGTATGCGTTAGAAGACGCCGCAGACCCAGTCAGCCAGGGTCTTGCACGTGGAGGCCAGCTCGCCCTCATGGGCGTCGTATCCGGCCACGATGTCCTCGGTGTCAACGTCCTCGTTGTTCACCGCCCACACGGTCGCGACCTCGCGCGTGACCTCGGGGTGGAACTGCACGCCCAGGGCGGTGCCGTAGGAGAAAATCTGCGTGTACTTGTCCGAGCGTGCCCACTCGCGCGCGCCGTGGGGGAGCTTCACGATGGCGTCGCCGTGGTCGGCGAAGACCGTGTGGGTCGAGGCCATGGCCATGCGCAGGGGGACGGCTCCGCCGCCGCCCGCCTGGTCGTTCGTGCCCCAGGCCAGGGGAATAACTCCGTATTCGGGGCCCGTCGGGTCAGCGACGCTGACGC
>CALBAF010000490.1 GCA_937926415.1 uncultured Actinomyces sp. | reverse complement strand
GTGGGCCCAGGCGATGTCGCGGCCGGCATTTCGACGGCCCGCTCGCGCCTGAACCTGGCCAACATCACCGACCGAGCGACCGCGCTGGGCATCCCCAGCTTCGTCGTGGGTCCCCCGCCGCTCGCTGGCGTGGATTCCGGTTCGCTGAAGGCTCTGTCCTCCTCGTGCTCAGAAGTGTGCGCGCGCCGAGGCATCCCCTTCGTCGACTGCTACACGCCTCTGGTCGCGCACGACCAGTGGTTCGAAGACATGGCCGCCTCCCTCGCGCGCGGCGGGGACGGCCAGACCCTGCCCGGCCAGGCCGGCTACGCCCTCATGGCGTGGATCGTCCAACACCAGGGCTGGTACGAGTGGACGGGAGCCACCCCGGCGGACGTCTAAGAGCAGGAGGAATTGAGCATGTATCCACGTCGTTCGCGCTTCTCCCCTGAGATACGTCCGGGCAACGCTCGGCAACAGCTCGCCATGACCATATGGGCCTGCGTGTTCCTCGCGTCCATAGTCGTCATGTTCGCTGCGTTTATCCTGTCCGGCAATTTCGGTGTCCGTGAGTTGGTCTGTGTGATGATCGGCTCTGCGGCGGCCCTTATCTGTGGCATCTGCTGCTATGTAGCCCTCCCAACGCTCGTTCGCTCAATGCGCGATGCGCTGCAAGGGCCGGGCGACAGCCGCCCAGCAATCGGTACATTCATCATGATTGCTGCCGCAGCACTCATCGGAACGACTATGGTCGTCACGGGAGGCGGGGCCTTCGCAGAAGGCTATGAAGACGCCCGCACCGGCCCACAGACGAGAGCCGTCACAAGCTGCGAAAAATTCTTTACAGTGACCGAGCGAGGGCGTCGTGGCAGCACATACTACCGCAACTATTTCACTCTCCATTTTGACGATGGAACGTCACGCCGCTTTGAGGTAACGACGGACGCAGAAGATGAGTTGGCGCAGCCGACGAGCCCCTACTATGCCCTCTATCAGGCCTGTGTCATCCAGCCTTCCGCAACCTCTATCGTCATTGAGGTCTACCCGCGCAGCGGGATCATTAAGGCCATCCGTGAGGCGTGAGCCGAACGCTCCCCGGCCTCGTCAATCCCATACATGTCAGTGAGACCATGAGCAACCAGTCCCCATTCTTTCCCTCGAGCGGTTTCCCCGGCCGCGATTAGGCCTCATCATTTCTCGGGCGCATGCCTCAGGGACTCTCGACGCGAGCAAACCTAATCGCGTTCGTCGTCATCGGTTTCTTCGGCACCATCGCCTTCGGTTTCGCGTCTATTGGTAGGTACGTGCACTTCGGGCACTGGCGGCTCGTGTGGGTCGCCGCATGGTGCGCCATCGGCCTCGTCGCCGCGATCGTGTGCGCTATCCTGCTCGCTTTCCTGCGCAGGCTCAAGCGCCGGGCCGAGGCCGAGGGGACTACCTCGTCCGGCACGCTCTACACCGTTGTCTCAATTGCGGCGGGCATTGTCGGAAGCGTCATCATCGTTGTCTCGGGCGTCTACGGAATCGCCGTGGTCCGGGACTTCATGGAGGGCCCACGCACGATGACAGTCACCTCGTGTCAGCTCACCCAGGGGTGCACGTACGCGGCACTGCGAATGCACCTGAACCCCGGCCTCGACCGATGTCCGCGCACCCATAGTATTGTCGGTACACTCCTACATATAGCTAGCCTCTGCACGAGGACACAACCCCACTGACCAGCGAGACACCATGAGCAACCAATACCCCCACGGTTATCCTCAGCAGCACCCCTTCCCGGGCCAGGCCCCGACCCAACCGGCACCCGGCCAATACATGGGCCAAGCCCCGACCCAACCGGCACCCGGCCAATACATGGGCCAAGCCCCAACGCAGCCAGCACCCGGCCCATACATGGGCCAAGCCCCAACGCAGCCAGCACCCGGCCAATACATGGGCCAAGCCCCAACGCAACCCGCACCCGGCCAATACATGGGCGGCATGTACCCCCAACAGCCCTTCCCGGGTCAAGGGCCCGCTGCACCGCATGGAGGCACTAACATGGGCCGTCCGGTCATGAACACGAACTACGCGACGGTGCTCAACGTTCTGAAGTTCCTCACGTTCAGCGGTGTCGTTGCCTATTTTGTGCTGAGCAATTTCTACGACGTGGGCGACATCAAACTCACCTGGCAAAGCATCGCGAGCGCCGTGGGCACCATCAGTATGCTCATCTGTGCGGTCATCATTGTCGTGACGGCTCTCCGTATGAACCGAGCGAAGCGAGCTGGCGACAGGACGAACATGCGTAAGCCAATCGTCTGGCTCGTGGTTCTCTCTATCCCCGTCCTCATCGTCGGAACGATGGCGGTCATTGGTTCCGTGCAGTCGGTTGCGGACACGATCGAAGGAACACAGACCGTCACCGTCAAGTCGTGCAGCTACAGTGAGCTCAGAATGCGCTCACGACGGGGCGGCTCCTCTACGTCCTACAGGTTCGATCTGACCCTCACCGACGGCTCGAAGCACACAACTCGCTTGAGCACCACCTCCGACACGGCCGGCGTCTACAACACCCTCTACACTGCATGTGCTGACAAGACGGGGCCCTCGTCTCTGACACTTGAGGTCTATCGCCACAGCTGGATCGTCGTCGACGCACGGATTGAGTAGGACGACGTGTGTTCTCACCGACGAGGTTCGGGCACCCACCCAGCCCGAGCCTCGTCGTCGCGAGGCCGCACGACACCAGTGAAACACCATGATCGACAAACTCCCTGCGTTCGATCCAAACGACCCAGATGATGCAGGTGGAGGCAGTGAAGCGAAATAAAGAACCTCAGCCATTCCCCGTCGTGTTGAGAGTTGGGGTCGGGCTGCTGTGCATTGCCTTCACCGCTGGCTTTATCATCGCCGAGGCGGTCCTCCAGACCGGCACGGGGCTCCTCATCTACTCCCTCGTCAAAGGCGGGGTAGCCCTCGCCATCGCACGAGTGTGTTTCCCCTTCCACCTTTTGCATCGCGATGAGATCGAGCGGATATGGAAGATCATCCGTGAGGGAGCAGTGACCATGCGAATGGGCATGTTCGCCGTGAATGCCGCTCTTGGGATCGCACTCGGCGCCTATGGGCTCTACAACCTCGTCCCCTCCGCCCTCGATGTCGTTGCGGGCGTGCACACCCAGACGGTCACCTCATGCACGTACTCCGTGGACCAAGTGACTCGTAGGAGTTCGAGGCACGGAACCACAACCACCTACTACAACCACTACGCGATGGCTTTCGAGGACGGATCGTCGCACACGACAACACTGAAAACAGTGACCAGGGGCAGCACCGATAACAGACTGATTGATTCCCTCACCTCCGCCTGCGCTCAACGCCCTGCCCCGAAGATGACGATCAGCTACTACCCCTTCACCTGGGTCCTCACCGACGTGCGACTGGTCGACTAGTCACCGCGCGGTCCCCGGCCTCGTCATCTGTCGATTGCATAAGGAAGACCATGAGCAACCAGTATCCTCTCTCGCCCTCCAGCGACGGCACGACGCAGTACGGCGCTCCCGGCTACGGCACGACGCAGTACGGCGCTCCCGGCTACGGCACGACGCAGTACGGCGCTCC
>CALBAF010000489.1 GCA_937926415.1 uncultured Actinomyces sp. | reverse complement strand
GGGCCGCACCCCGTGCACCTCGACCACTCCCAAACCGCCCGTCGCGCGGCGGCAAGCATCGTATTCCTCCAGCAGCTCGGCGGGCATCCCCTGGGTCAGGTCCGCCCGCGCGGCCAATTCGCGGTCCAAGTCGCTTTGCAGATTCGAGGCCTCGGCCCCCATAGAAGCCTCAAGTTCCGCCTGTTCTGCCTGCAACGCGGCCTGCGATTCATTCAGGTCCGACTGGTGCTGCGTCGCGGCTTCCACGGCATCCATGGCTTCCAGCGCGCGGTCCTCGAGCTCTCCTTGCCGGGCGGCCAGCAGGCCCAGTTCCTCTTGGATGCGCTCCATTTCCTTGGGCGAAAGCGTGCCGGAATCCAGACGTTCGCGCTGGGTGCGGGCGCGTTCCTGGACTTTCTCTACCTCGGCTTCCGCGCCTTTCACCGCGCGCTGCGAGTCTTTTACCCCTGCACTGGCCAGCGTCAGCTTTTCGTGCAAGCCCTGCAATTCCTTGGCGATTTCCGCCAGCCGAGCCGCGGCCGGCAGAGTTTTCAACTGGTGGCGCAGACCGGCGATTTTCTTGTCGAGCTCTTGGATTTCCAGCAGTTTCACCTGGGCTTCGGGGGCGGCTTTCATGGGTTTTCCTTCCGGGTCGGGACTTACTTCAGTCTACATCTTGCCTGGCAGTGGGCAGATACGCGTCCCAAGGTTCGGAAATCACCTGACTGATGCGGGTTTCGATTCGCGGCCGAGGCCCTGTGGTTTCGGTGGTTGCGGTAATGGTTTTGGTAGCGGTGTTCGTGGCGTGCTCCGCCCCGGTCGAGTCCCAGCGCGGCGCAAAGTTCCAGCTGCGCGGCCAGTTTCCCCAACCACAACCACTCACTGGCCCAGTGCGAAGGCACGATCAAAGCCGGAGCGGGCCGCACAGTTCGAGTATCTGGCAGATAGCTTTCCTGCTCCAGGAAATCGCTGGCGGGGTGGTGGCGCAGATCGGCCGTAACAAAGGCATCGGCCCCGGCTTCGCGGGCGGCCTCCAGCAGGGACTGTCCCGATCCCCCCGAAACCGCCAAGACACGCACCTGGCGGTCCAGGTCTCCGCCGATCAAGATCCCCGCGGGGGAAGCCGGCAACAACTCCGAGAGCCGCTCGGCGATTTCACCTACCGTATAAGGCTGCGACAGCGGACCCACCCGGCCGATGCCGAGCTCGGGGTGATCGCGCAGCGGTTGCAGCGGACGCCAGGTATTTGCCGACAGACCCGCGGCTTCGGCCAATGCTTCGGCCACGCCCAAGCGTGCAGAATCTGCGTTGGTGTGCGCGTTGAACAGAGCGATGCCTGAACGAATGAGGGTCGTGACGACGCCACCCTTCGGGTCGGTCACGGGCAGGAAGGACGCACCGCGCAGAAGCAACGGGTGGTGAGTGATCACCATGTCATAGGGCTGCCCGTCATCGGACGGCCCCGCGACAGCCTGCTCGGCAATGGCTGCCGTGGGATCGAGCGCGAGGAGAATCGACCGAACAGGAGCGGACGGGTCGCCGACGATGAGGCCGACGCGGTCCCACGACTGGGCCGTAGCCGCCGGGTACCACGACTCCATGAGTGCCATGACGTCGCCGACAGTCCAATTCGATGCGGACGTATCGACCGTGGTGGCGAGGTCACTAAGGTGAGACGAAGACTGCATGCGTCAAGCATACCGGACCCCCATCTAGCAAGGGACCCTGCCCGCGACTATGATCACAACGTGCAGATTTTGAGCTTACTCGACCAGGGGTTGGTCGATTACACGCAGGTTGACGCGCTCCAGCGCTCCCTGCACGAGGAGGTCCTCGCCGGCGGCGAGGACACACTCATCGTTTCTCAATTCACGCCGACGTGGACGGCGGGCCGCCACACCAAGCCTGAGGACATTCCCTCCACGACGATCCCTGTTATCCGTACCGATCGTGCCGGTTCTGCAACGTGGCACGGCCCCGGTCAGGTCGTCGTCTACCCCGTCGTTCGCCTCCGCGAGCCCGTCGACCTCGTCCAGTGGATCCGCGCGGTTGAGGCCTCGGTGATCGACACCGTGTGCGAGGTCTGGGGACTTCCCGTGCACCGCATCGAGGGCCGCGCGGGCGTGTGGCTGACCGAGGAGGGACGCCGGGACCGAAAGATCTGCGCGATCGGCCTGAAGGTGGCGCGCGGCGCGACCCTGCACGGCATTGCCCTCAACGTCGACATCGACCCGGCTCACGCCTTCGAGGGCATCATCCCCTGCGGCCTCACGGACGCCGACGTGACCTCCCTGTCCTGGGAGGGTATCCACACGACCGTCCAAGACGCCGCATCCGAACTTCTCCCGCGCATGGTGGAGCACATGTCCCCCTGCCTGGCGACCACTCCTACTTCTGTTTCCTACACGACGAGGTCAACGCTATGAGTACCCTGCCCGATCCCGAAGGCCGCAAGCTCCTGCGCATCGAGGTGCGTAACTCGCAAACACCGATCGAGAAGAAGCCCGAGTGGATCCGCACGACCGCCAAGGCCGGCGAGAACTACCAGGACATGCGCTCGCTCTCCCACGCCAAGGGTCTGCACACGGTGTGTGCCGAGGCCGGCTGCCCCAACATCTACGAGTGCTGGCAGGACCGCGAGGCGACCTTCCTGCTCGGTGGCGCCCTGTGCACGCGCCGCTGCGACTTCTGCGACATCGCGACGGGTCGTCCCACCGAGTACGACAAGGATGAGCCACGTCGTATCGCCGAGTCCGTGCGCGACCTCGACCTGCGCTACGTGACGATCACGGGCGTGACCCGCGACGATCTGCCCGACGGCGCCGCATGGCTGTACGCCGAGACCTGCCGCCTCATCCACGAGCTCAACCCGGGCACCGGCGTGGAGCTCCTCGTCGATGACTTCCGCGGTCAGGCCGAGTCGATCGACATGGTCATCGAGGCCGGCCCGCAGGTCTTCGCGCACAACCTGGAGACGGTGCCGCGCATCTTCAAGAAGATCCGCCCCGCCTTCAACTACGACCGCTCGCTCGCCATGATCAAGCGCGCCCACGACGGCGGCATGGTCACCAAGTCGAACCTCATCCTGGGCATGGGCGAGACGCGCGACGAGATCAGCGCCGCAATGCGCGACCTGCATGCGTCGGGCTGCGACCTGCTAACGCTCACGCAGTACCTGCGCCCCTCTCCCCTGCACCACCCGATCGACCGCTGGGTCCACCCCGAAGAGTTCGTCGAGCTGGCCGCCGAGGCCGAGGAGCTGGGCTTCGCGGGCGTCATGGCCGGCCCCCTCGTGCGTTCCTCGTACCGCGCGGGTCTGCTGTGGGCTAAGGGCATGCGTGCCCGTGGCTTTGAGATCCCCGAGCAGCTGCGCCACATCGAGAACTCCGGTTCGACGCTGCAGGAGGCCGGTTCCGTCCTGGCACGCCTGAAGGAGCGCTCGGAGCGTCACGCGGCCATGGCCGCGAAGGCCGCCTCGGCCTCGTGATCCCCGACTATTCTCCCGCGGGTCCTGTGATCTCGCCCTGCCTCCATTTGCCTTGTGATATTCTATTACCTTGTAAAGTACTTGATGTCTGTGCCCCAACCTACGCCTACACCTATA
>CALBAF010000488.1 GCA_937926415.1 uncultured Actinomyces sp. | reverse complement strand
TGATGTCAATAGGATGACGTGCCGATCTCATTCATATATCACCGGCTTCTTCGACCGATGAGCACGGGTCCCGGAAGGGCTCTCTAGTGGGCGGCCTCACGCCAGGTGCTCCCTCGTCCGACAGCGACGTCCAGGGGGACCGAGAGCTCTGCCGCCCCGCCCATCTGCTCCTTGAGGAGGTTCTCGACCGCCTCGGCCTCTCCGGGCGCGACCTCGATGAGGAGCTCGTCGTGGATCTGCAGAAGAATGCGGCTCGTCAGGGCCTGCTCGCGCAGCGCGCTGTCGACATCGATCATGGCCTTCTTGACGATATCGGCGGCGCTGCCCTGGATGGGAGCGTTGAGGGCGGCCCGCTCAGCCATCTCACGGCGCTGCCGGTTGTCGCTGGTCAGGTCGGGAAGGTAACGGCGCCGCCCGAACATCGTCTCGGTGTATCCGTCGCGGCGCGCCTGCTCCACCACGGACTCCAGGTAGTCGTGAACCTTTCCGAACCTGGCGAAGTAGGCGTTCCTCAGATCTGCTGCGTCGGCATTGTCGATACCGAGCTGACGGGCCAGCCCGAAGGTCGACAGGCCGTAGGCCAGTCCATAGCTCATGGCCTTGACGTGGCTGCGCTGCTGGGCGGTGACGTCCTCAACGTCGATGCCGTGGACCAGGGCGGCGACGTAGCGGTGCAGGTCCTCCCCGCTGCGGAAGGCCTCGATCAGGGCCTGGTCGCCGGACAGGTGCGCCATGATGCGCATCTCGATCTGGGAGTAGTCGGCGGTCATGAGGCACTCGTAGCCCTCTCCGACGGTGAAGGCCTCGCGGATGCGCATCCCCTCCTCGTGCCGGGCCGGAATGTTCTGCAGGTTGGGGTCGGTGGAGGACAGGCGCCCTGTGGCGGCGATGGTCTGCTGGAACGTGGTGTGGATGCGACCATCGGCCTGGATCGCCTTGCGCAGTCCCTCAACCGTCTGCCGCAGCTTGATGGCGTCGCGGTGCTCGAGAAGGTGCTCCAGGAAGGGGTGGGAGGTCTTGGCATACAGCCCGGCCAAGGCGTCGGCATCCGTGGTGTAGCCGGTCTTGGTCTTACGGGTCTTGGGCATCTTCAGCTCGTCGAACAGGACGGCCTGGAGCTGCTTGGGACTGGAGAGGTTGAGCTCTCGCCCGGCGGCGGCGTAGGCACCCTCAGCGGCGTGGGTCA
>CALBAF010000487.1 GCA_937926415.1 uncultured Actinomyces sp. | reverse complement strand
GCGGCCCCGCCGTGCCCGCGCTCGCCGATCCTGACCCCGGTCGCCTCCAGGTGGACGGCTGGTGGGGACCGGCGACGACCGCCGCCCTCCAGGCCTACCTCGGTACGCCCGTAGACGGCACCGTCTCCAGCCAGGACGGGGCATGGCGCGAAAACCTCCCCGCAGCCGGGGCCGGTTGGGACTTCGAGAGCGACCCGGATGGATCGCAGGTGATCGCGGCTCTCCAGGCCCGCCTCGGCGTCCCCGTGGACGGCATCCTTGGCCCCGAAACTATCGCGGCTCTCCAGGCCCGCCTCGGCGTCCCCGTGGACGGCTACGTTGGCATGGCGACCGTCGCCGAACTCCAGATGCATCTCATTGAAGGGACTCTCTGACCATGACTGACACGCCGAAGCACGCAGCGACCCCTCAGCCAATCGAGTGGCTTACCCCCACCGTGCGACGGTGGGCATACGGCGTCGCGACCGCCGCCGTCCCGCTCCTTGTGATCTATGGAGTGATCGAGTCCGAGACCGCGCCCCTCTGGGTTGCCCTCGTGGCCTCGGTCCTCGGAACTGGGACCGCGCTCGCGCACGTTCCCAGGGGCGACGAATGACGCCCGCCGCCGAGGTCATCACTGCACTCGGTGGCCTCGGCGGCGTCGCCGCCATCGTGACAAGCGCGGCGACGTTGATACAGGCGCGGCGAATCCACGCCCAAGTTAGCCCTAATCACGGCTCCAGCCTTGCCGACGCCGTAAACAGGACTGACGCAAAGACAGCCGAAGCCGTCGCCGCCGTTAGCCGTCTGGAGGATGCGCTTTCCTCGCACTCTAGCGCCATTGAGCGTATAGAGAGCGCCCTCACCTCCAACGGCGAAACAGTGCGTCGCATCGAGACTGAGCAGATGAAAACCGCGTCAGATGTGCTCATCTCTCGCCACTCGGTAGAAAGTCTCTCCCGTGAGGTTAAAGGCTTAGGCCACGAGATAGGCGACCTCCGCACGACCAGAGACCGTGAACATGCCGATTATGACGCGCGTATCCGATCACTGGAAGGCCGCGCCTAGGCCACCGCCTCCACAACCGCCCGAAGCGTCTGGTCGGCTATCGCCAGGTATCGAAGCGTGGTTTGTGGCGATTCGTGCCCTAGCACCCTCTGGACGGCGACAAGATCGCCCGTCCGTTCGTAGGCGCGCGTGGCAAACGAATGGCGCAGGGCGTGCATTGTGACGCCGCGTGGCAATGCGCGCCCAACCAGCCGACCGATCCACTCAGCCGATACATGGCCCGAATCGGCCCCTGGAAACAGCCAGCCGGGACCATGCCCCTGAATCTCCGCCGCGATTGACTCCGAAACCGGCACCGTCCTAGGTTTCCCGCCCTTCCCGTGGACGATCAGAGACCAGCCATGCAAGTCGCGAACCAGGTCGCACCCGCGCACCTTCGCGACCTCGCCGCGACGCAAACCGAGCTCCGAGGCCAGCCGCACCGCCAGCCGCACACGCCAGTCAGGGGATAGCCTGGCGCGGGCAATCGCGGCGGCGTCGGCTGGCCTC